>CAYJXH010000030.1:4601-6118 GCA_964373975.1 uncultured Nitrospirota bacterium
AATGGACAAAATAAAAGGACTTCAATGCAAGGAATGCGGCAAGGGGTATCCCCCCGTTGCGCTACACGTTTGCGAGTTTTGTTTTGGCCCGTTGGAAGTGGTATACAACTACGATGCCATTGCCAAAAACATCTCACGCAAAAAGATTGAGCAAGGGCCGCCATCCCTTTGGCGTTATCAAGATTTTCTGCCGATTGTGGGAGAGCCGACGGTCGGTCTTAACGCTGGTTTCACGCCAATGGTTCATGCTAAAAATCTGGGGGCCGCATTGGGCCTCACCCGATGCTATCTTAAAAATGACACGGTCAATTGTCCAACCCTTTCCTTCAAAGACCGTGTGGTTGCGGTTGCTTTAACCCGCGCGTTGGAACTAGGATTTGATACCGTTGCCTGTGCCTCTACCGGAAATCTGGCCAATTCCGTATCGGCCCATGCCGCCGCCGCAAACTTAAAATGCTTTGTCTTTATCCCTGCCGATCTGGAAGCAAGCAAGATTTTAGGCAACCTAATTTATAACCCGACGGTCGTTGCTGTTGATGGTACTTATGATGATGTCAATCGTCTTTGTAGCGAGATTGCTGGGGAGTTTCCGTGGGCGTTTGTGAATATCAGTATCCGCCCCTATTATTCCGAGGGATCAAAAACCTTGGCCTACGAAACGGCGGAACAGCTTTTCTGGAATACCCCAGATCATGTGGTCGTTCCCATTGCATCCGGATCGCTTCTTACAAAAATATCGAAGGGCTTTTTAGAATTTGAACGGATGGGTTTGGTGGGTAAGGTTAAAACAAAACTGCATGGCGCACAAGCGGCAGGATGCGCCCCGGTTGCGAGCGCCTTCAAAGAAGGACGCAGTTTCATTCGCCCTGTTAAACCAAAAACAATTGCAAAGTCGCTGGCCATTGGCAATCCCGCAGACGGTTTCTATGCCTTAAAGACCGTGAAGGAAAGCGGCGGCATTATTGAAGATGTTACGGACGATGAGATTGTAGAAGGCATTCGTCTGCTTGCCGAAACGGAAGGAATTTTTGCGGAAACCGCAGGAGGGGTCACCGTCGCCGTTTTAAAAAAAATGGCCCTGGCTTCCAAGTTTGGCAAGGACGATTTGATCGTATCGTATATCACCGGAAACGGGTTGAAGACACAAGAGGCCGTGGCCGCGCATATTGGTGTTCCACTCCATATTAAACCAAGCTTATTAGACTTCCAACAAGCATTAAAAAAGAAAGGGGTATCATGATGAAGGTTCGAATACCCACACCGCTTCGCAAACTCACAGGCGGTTTGGGGGAGGTAACGATTGAGGCAAATGATGTGACAGCACTGATAGATGCCCTAGAAAAATCCTATCCGGGATTAAAAGAGCGTCTTTGTGACGAACAAGGGGAAATAAGGCGATTTATCAATATTTATATCAACCAAGAAGATATTCGATTTCAAAAAGGCGCCCAAACACTATTAAAAGAGGGTGACGAGGTTTCTATTGTTCCTGCTATTGCTGGGGGCGCAGGGCGCCC
>CAYJXH010000030.1:6218-9371 GCA_964373975.1 uncultured Nitrospirota bacterium
GGGCGCTTTTTACAACGAGGGATAGGAGGGTTACTGTGGCTAATTTAAGAGTGCGTGTGAGTTTTCCAGAGGATAAAATAACGGAGCCGGTCATCTATCAAATTGGACGCGAGTATAATCTCACAACCAATATCCGCCGTGCCGATGTGACCGAGAAAACGGGATGGGTTGATCTGGAACTAACGGGAGAAGCAGAAGAGATTGAACGCGGAATAGAAGGATTAAAAAGAAAAGGGGTTCGCGTTGATCCCATCGAGAAAAACATTATCGAATAGGGGGCACGGCCCCCGGCGGTATTAGCGACCTCGTTGGGTCGCTGCTGATGAGGGGGAAAACAACTAGGGTGGGGGTTCTCAATACTCCTTATAGTACAAACGTATGACCTTCACAGATCAACAACTAGAACGCTATAGTCGGCACATTCTCCTTCCGGAGGTGGGCGGAATTGGGCAGAAGAAAATTCTAAACGCAAAGGTTTTTATTGTTGGCGCGGGCGGATTAGGCTCTCCCACTGCGCTTTATCTCGCCGCCGCGGGCGTTGGAACGCTGGGCATTATAGACAACGATCTTGTGGATCTGTCTAATCTTCAAAGACAGATTTTACATAACACCCAAACCATTAACCATCCAAAAGTCGTCTCTGCGAAAGAGACGCTTTTGCGTATGAATCCCGATGTCTGCGTGAATACTTATCAAGACAGGCTGACATCAGAGAATATCGCAAAACTGATTGCCGATTACGATATTATTATTGATGGGTCTGATAATTTCTCAACCCGCTTTCTCGTCAACGATGCGGCCTATTTTGCAAAGAAGACGCTTGTGTCGGCCAGCATTTTGCGATTTGACGGACAACTCACCGTATTAAAACCCACGGCAGGATTATACCCTTGCTATCGTTGTTTATATCCAGAGCCGCCTCCTGCGGGGCTTGTTCCTTCTTGTCAGGAGGCAGGCGTTTTAGGTATTATTGCGGGAACAATGGGGGTCTTACAGGCCACTGAAACCTTAAAGGAAATTTTGGGGATTGGCACAACGCTTGCGGGGAAATTGCTTATTTATGATGCCCTTTCAGGATCGTTCCAAAAGGTGAATATTCCAAAAATTCCAACCTGTCCGCTGTGCGGCCCAAGTCCTACGATTACAGCGTTGGCCGATTACGAAGAAGTCTGTGCCCTGCAATAGAGAGAAAATTGTGTTAAACTTAACAAAAGAGGAGAGAATGACTATGTATAAAAAAATAATGCGTTCGGTCTTTTGTGTTTTGGGTATTGCTGTTTTCTTATTTGCTGTGTCGCAAGCGGCAATTGCCGCAGACAAACTGGTGTTGTCGAATGAGGTCTTTCAGGAAGTTGAAGTTACAAATTCAGACGGGAAGAAGGAAATAAAACAGATTCCAGTCTCTACCGCTTTCCCTCGCGCTGAACTGATTTATGTCATTACCTATAAAAACACAGGCGATAAGGCGGCGGAAGATGTTGTTATCAATAATCCGTTATCAAAAGACCTTGTTTACAAGGATCAATCTGGAAAGGGTGAAAATGCCGCCTTTTTTGTCTCGGTAGATGGCGGAAAGACCTACGGCGACCTTGCTACACTCCGTATCCCAACGACAGAGGGTGCTTCCCGTCCCGCGCAACTCGACGATATCACAGACTTGCAATTTAAATTAAAGAAACAGGTTAAACCTCAAGAAAAAGGCTCGGTTAGTTTTCGGGCTGTTTTAAAATAAACGCGGCATATAAAAACGCTACCTTTAGAACACCCTAGAAGCCTTGTTTCCTTGACAACCCTAATTGCCTTACTCTATCCTTGCTGTTATAAATCAAGGAGGGTAAGCAATGACACACTATCGTCGGAGTCTGGTTTTTTTCCTTGCCGTTTTTTTGTTGGATGTGCAGGGTGTTTTTGCCGCAGGCACAACCGCAGGAACAGTTGTTAGTAATACAGCAACTGTGAATTTTAAAGTTTCGGGTACCCCTCAAACCCCAGTCTCACACGCGCCAACCACATTTCTAGTAGATCGTAAAATCAACCTAACCGTGGCGCAAGTGGGTGGAGGACCAGTCTTTGTTGCTCCCGGTTCAAGCGATCAGGTCATGGCGTTTACAGTAACCAATACCTCTAATGCCCCACTGGATTTTGGTCTTGCCGCCGTGGATGACACCTTACCCGTTGATGACTTTAACCCAACGAATATACGCGTATTCGTGGATGTGAATGCAAATGGAACTTATGAGTCGGCCACAGACACCGCTCTCTTCCTAGATGAGATTCCTGCCGATGCAACTCGAACCGTATTTGTTGTTTCAAATATACCGGGCGCGCAGACCAATGGCCAAACTGCGGGTATTACATTAACCGCAACGGCAGGAGAGGCAGGGGCAACTTCCACACAGGGTGCTGTTGTGACACAAACTGCGGGCGCCGATACGGCTGCCGTTGATACGGTGTTTGCGGATACGGCTGGAGATACGGATGCGGCCAGAGATGGAAAGCACAGTGACGATAATATCTACACTGTTGCAACTGCCGCGATCACGGTTACAAAAACCGTTACGGTCATCAGCGATCCATTTAATGGAACGACCACTCCCAAGGCAATTCCTGGTGCCGTCATTGAGTATTGCATTCAGGTCTCAAATCCTTCGGGTGGCGCTACGGCTACAGAGATTACTGTTACAGACCCCATTCCGTCGGGAACAACCTTTGTATTGGGCAGTATCGTTGCTGGAGGAACGGTAACGACGGGAGTTTGTATTGCCGACGGAACAACTGAAGATGACGACGCAGCAGGCGGGGATGAAGCCGATCCCAACGGTGGGAACATTACTGGAACGACGGTGACAACGACTGTGCCGAGTGTTGCGGCAGGGGCAACAGTAGCCTCTCGCTTTAGGGTGACCATCAACTAAAGCCAAGAGGGATTCCATTATGAGGTGTGAGCGGGAATATGCTGTCTATGGCATGTTCCCCACGACCTCTTTCGGGGGGGTCATCGCTGTATGTTCCTTAAAAAATCATTAAGAGAGCGATTTTTTTTAACCGTTTTTGGGATACTCTTTGCGTCCTTTTGCGTTCTCTCTGTTGCAACAAAAGCATTTTCAGTAACGATACCCAATATAGCAACCGTCAATTATAAAATAGGGGGAG
>CAYJXH010000030.1:9471-11274 GCA_964373975.1 uncultured Nitrospirota bacterium
GCATTTTCAGTAACGATACCCAATATAGCAACCGTCAATTATAAAATAGGGGGAGCACCTCAACCCCCTAAAACTGGCACAGTTTCTACGCCTATTCTGCCTTCTCCCACGAATGCGGTCGTAGAGTTCTACCGGTTTATTCAGGGCACCACCACTCCCCCTCCTTGTGAATTTGGTACCGATGGGGTGTTATCTTTGTCTTCTCCAAAACCTTGTACCCTTTTAGCAAATGGAACAATGTTTAGTCCTTCTGGAAGTCTATCGGGGCCGTTTTCGCCTACGGCGCCAATAACAACATCCACTGGCACCCCAATCAATTTAAACAATCCCGTCTCCATTCTTCAAACGACGACCTACCATCCCGGAGAGCCTGTGTTTATGACACTTTCTGACGGAAACCGAAATGCCGATCCGCTCGTACGCGAGGTTATTGAGGTCACCATTAAGACCTCCACGGGGGATGATGAGACATTGAGATTGCAAGAGACGGGACCCAATACCGGCGTATTTGCTGGTGTGGTTCAGAGTGTTTCTCTATTGACGAATCCAGTCGCCGATCATGATAGCACTTTATCCATTGCCCCAAAAACGGACATTTCTGTTTTTTATATAGACCCAGATTTTCCGTCCGATACCGCAAAGGACGAAGCACTTGTTGATCCATTTGGGGTTGTATTTAATTCTGTTACGGGCGCGCCTGTCAATGGCGCGATTGTGAGTCTTGTTTTATCCACAGGCGGTGCCGCTTTTGTTTTCGGGGATGATGGCGTAAGCCCCTATCCTTCGCAGGTTATATCTGGGGATATGGCAACGACAACGGAGCTGTCAAAGCCTAGAAGCAAGGTGTATGACTTTGCCGATGGAGAGTTCCGCTTTCCGCGTATTGCAGGGGGCGATTACCGTTTGGTTGTTATTGCTCCGCCAGGTTTTAGTGCCCCATCAACTGTCCCGCTGGCACAGTTACAAAGCAATCCTGCTACAAGCGGGTTTAAAACGACACAAGGCTCCAAAGGAGAAGTTTTTACGGTTGGAGCCAATGATGTTCATATTGACATTCCCATTGATCCAACGCAATTGGCAGTGGAGAAACGGATCAACAGAACCGAGGCAACCACTGGCGACTTTTTATCTTATCAGGTTATTATTAGCAATTTTAGTCAGACCCAAGCAAACGCCATTGTATTAACCGACATTTTGCCCATTGGATTTCGTTATCAAACAGGGTCCGCACGTCAAAATGGCGTGTTGATTCCGAACCCTGCCATTAGCACAGACGGCCGTACACTAACTTTTTCAATAGGAACTCTTTTACAAAACGCCAAAGCCGACATTCGGTATGTTACCGAATTAACCTCTGGAACACCCGTAGGCAGTGCGGTAAATCGGGCCTCTGCTTCCGGGGTAGACACTTCGGGTGTTCCGCTTGTTTCAAATGTGGCGCAGGTTGCTGTGAAGGTTCAGCCGCCTTTTTTTAGTACGCACGGGACGATTATAGGACGGGTAGTGGAAGGTGAGTGTAATACCCCATGGGAGAAGTTGATTGGCGTTCCCAATGTGCGCCTAATCATGGAAGATGGAACCTACATTACAACCGATAGAGACGGACAATATCACTTTGAGAAGGTCAACAAAGGGACGCATGTTGTTCAACTGGACGTAGATAGCATGGGTGCCGAATGGGAGGTTTCTTCCTGCATCCAGAATACGCGATTCGCCGATCGTGCCTATTCGCAATTTGTGGAGATGCAAGGGGGAATGTTGTGGCGGGCGGATTTTTATGTGCATAAAAAGAAACCGCTTCCG
>CAYJXH010000031.1:0-11052 GCA_964373975.1 uncultured Nitrospirota bacterium
AGGGGGAATGTTGTGGCGGGCGGATTTTTATGTGCATAAAAAGAAACCGCTTCCGCCCATTTACCCTACCCTCACCATGAAATCTTTCCCGCCGATAGAGGGGGTGGTGGGTATTCGCTTGCAAGGGCGTATTGAGGTTACGAGAAAATTAAATCCATCGGGCAGTTTTTCTTTAAAGTCGAATTTTGATACGAATAAAGCGGTATTAAAACCGATGGATATAGAAGCATTAAATGCCCTTGTTTTAAGTTTAAAAAATATACAAATTGATCGCATGGATGTGATAGGGCACACCGATAGTCGGCCAACGCACCTCTCTGCCTTATCTCTATTTCGTGATAATTACCACCTGTCCGACGCGCGGGCCAATGTCGTTGCAAACTATCTTTCAGAAGCGTTGGGTCTTCCTTTAAATCGTTTTGTGATATCAGGTAAAGGGCCGGATGAGCCGATCGCCGACAATAAGACAGCAGACGGCCTAGCGCGGAATCGGCGCACCGAGATTAAATTCTTTACAGCCACATGGGAAGAGGCCGCTTTGCCTCCGCGATTATTTTATCATGTAGACATAGACGGCAGGAATGTTCCCGTAACGGCCATGCGATTGATGATAGCTCTTCCCATAAGGTTTAGGATCGCACAAGAATCTGTGGTTATAGACGGCGTATCAACCGCTGTATCAAGCAATGGGGATTTTGTTGTTTTTAATCTTACGGATATGGGCGCGGAATTATCTCATCGTATTGATTTTGAAGTAACAGGAGACGAGGATCATTTCTGTGTAGAAGGCTCGTTCCTTGTAAAAGCGGTTGCTCTTTTCAACACAAAAAGCGAGGCCAATCTAAAAACACCCGTTGCCGCCGCCTCTCTTCCCTGCAACCCTAAGCCTTCCCCAAGAAACCAGGGCAGAGTGCTTGGGACAATGCAATTGACCCAAGCTGAAATTAGTAGTGAACGAATGGAGACGCCAACCCAAGGCTCTGTTGCCATCCAAAACCCTGTAGGGGCAGAAAATATTTTACCCCCACAACCCCCCTTACAACCCAAAGAGGACAGAAAGCCGTCGTCTGGTATTTTAGATGATGTCACTGCCTCGGGCGGGAACACCGACTGGCTTTTGGGTCAGGCATCTGGAATGGATTGGCTTTTTCCCTTGCCCAATCACAATCCAAGGGCACCGACTATTCGGGTGGTTATCAAGCATTTGCCGAGTCAAAAAGTGGTGTTGTCCAAAGGCTGGAATGCTGTGGATGTTCTCTCGTTTGATGGAACACAGGTCAATGCAGATAAGACCGTCGCGGTGAGTATTTGGCACGGTATTCCCTTGCAAGAAGGGAAGAATTGGTTTAATGCGGCTATTCTCGATTTGGCAACTGGGAAAGAAGTATCATCGTTTTCCCGCGTCCTGCATTATGCGAATACGCCCACGCATATTGAGTTTATGCCGGATCAATCCCATTTGATTGCTGATGGAATCAATACCCCAATCATCGCAGTGCGTGTGACAGATAAAAATGGCTGGCCTGTGCGATCTGGTGTAACAGGGCCTTTTACGATAGAAGCCCCATTTTTTCCAATGCAAGTTGTGGATGAGATGCAACGGCGTCAACAGGCAGGTCTGGACGATTTTCTACCGATGTGGCAAGTCATTGGAGATAACGGGATTGCCCTGATAAAGTTAAAGCCGACAACCGAGACGGGAGAATTAGTAGCAGTATTCCCATTGCGAGGGTCGTCCCCCTCGCAGGGGTCGTTGCCTTCGCAGGGCACGTTGCCTTCGCAAGAAATAGTTCGTAGCTATATGCAGCCTGCCCCGCGCGATTTTGTTGTGGTTGGTTTTGTGGAGGGAACCGTTGGATACAATACCCTCAAGGGAAACATGGAGGGATTAGCGGCAGAAGCTGTGGAAGACAATCTCTTCACAGAAGGGGAGGTTAAGTTTTATGCGAAAGGTCGTATTCGCGGGGATTGGCTTTTGACATTGGCGTATGACAGCGACAAACCTGCATCCGATCGGGAGCGCTTGTTTCAAGTGATTGACCCCAACGCATTTTACACGCTTTATGGCGACGGGACTGGGCAAAGATATGATGCCTCTTCACAACAAAAACTTTACTTGAAGTTAGAGAAGAACCAGTTTATTGCCCTCTTTGGAGATTTCGAGACAGGATTAACGAAGACGGAACTCATGCGATATAGCCGTGCCCTAAACGGCGTTCGGGTGTCGTATCAAGGCAGACAGATTTTATTGACGGCTTTTGCCGCAGAGACACCGCAGAATTTTGTGAGAGATGAGATACAAGGTGCTGGGACATCCGGGCTATATCGTTTATCCCAGGGACGGATTGTGCTTAATTCCGAGCGCGTGCGGATTGAGACACGGGATCGTTTAAAGAGCGAGGTTATTATCGAGACGAAGTCTTTGACGCGCCATTTAGATTATGACATTGACTATCCGAATGGAACGCTTTTCTTTCGGGAACCCCTACCTGCACGGGATACAAATTTCAATCCAGTATTTATTGTTGTGGAGTATGAGGTAACGGGGGGCGTTACCGATGCGCTCAATGCCGGAGGACGTGTCGGTGTTAATTTGGGGGATTGGAAGGGTATTACCGGCGATGTCGGTTTTTCTTATATTCGGAATGCGGATCGCCTCACGCGGGCCAATTTAGGGGGAATGGATTTAAAGCTAAACATTCCCGGCGGAAATGAAGTGCGTTTGGAAGGCGCGGCAAGCGCAATCCGTACAGAGGGACTCGGAGGCGGCATCGAGAGTGGGAGCGCGTATTTGGCAGAAGTTGCGCATCATGACAAGGGATGGGATGTGGTTTTATATACGCGTTTACAGGATGCTGATTTTGGTGTGAATCAACAAAATGGTGCGCGAGGGGGGATGCGGAAAACAGGCGTAACGGGAAAGATGGCGTTGACCCCGAATGTTGCAATTTTTGGGGAAGGGTCGCGGGAGGAAAACCTTGTGTTATCGCCGACAAGAGATATTGTTTCTGCGCGTGTGGAGGTTTCAGACAAGGAATGGAAGGCGTTTGCCGGATTACAGTTGGTGAACGATACCTCTGCAAGCGGCGCGTCGTTTGATTCGCATCAGGCCGCGGTGGGCGCAAATCGCAGGTTATTGAACAATAGATTAGATTTAGAAGGAAAAGCAGATATTTCGTTGGGCGGCAAAAATGGGAGTTTAGATTATCCTTCTCGTTATGTTGTGCAAGCTGGATGGCGTTTGACCTCTGCCACGCGATTGATTGTTGCGCACGAGATTAGTGATGGCGATTCCTTTGACACCAACATGACGCGTGTCGGGTTAGAGAGCAGTCCGTGGAAAGGGGCGCGTCTGACAACGACGCTGAATCAAAACATTAACGAATATGGGCCGCGCACATTTGGCGTGATGGGTTTATCGCAGTCTCTGCTTTTGGGGAAGCAATGGGGCGTTGATTTTTCGGTGGATCAAAGCAGAACCTTTTCAGAGTCGCCTATTGGCGCGCCGAATCTAAATCCAAATCATCCGATTGCAGTGGGAGGCACGCTGGGCAGTGGCCTATTGACTGAAGATTATGTCGCCCTGTCCGCGGGCGCAACGTATCGGCGTAATCTTTGGACTTGGAATGGACGCATTGAGAATCGCAATGGAGAGATTGATAAGCGGTTAGGTCTTACAACTGCTTTCTTGCATGAGGCGAGGGCGGGGGTCGCATTTTCTTCGTCTCTGCGTTTATTTGAAACGGAACGGATCAATGGCGCCGAGGGTTTATCGGGCAACGCCGATTTTGCGTTAGCCTATCGGCCATTGGGAACAGCTTGGACGATTTTAGATCGGTTTCAGTTTCGGTATGAGACCTTGCGCGATGGGATTGGCGTGGTGGGATCGGGTTTATTTGGGAATAATAGTTTAACGACAACAAGTCAGGCTAAATCGCGTGCGTTGATTCACCATTTCAATCTGAATATCGTCTCGCGCGTGTGGGAGAGCAAAGACCGAGAGGGAAATCTTTTTCATTTGAATCAGCTTAATCAGGGGTCGTTATACTATGGGTCTAAGTACAGTTTCGATCAATATGATGGTGTGGACTACAAGGGATATTCCGATCTTTTGGGAATAGACCTGCGGCATGATTTTTCAAACTATCTAATGGATATTGGTTTCCATGGGGATATTCTGCATTCATGGAATGCGCACAATTACAAGTATTCGTTTGGGCCAACTATTGGGATTGCGCCGATTCAGAACGCGTGGATTACGGTGGGCTACAATTTTAAGGGTTTTTACGATCGCGACTTTGAGCAGGCACGATACACGGCTTCCGGCCCTTACATCAAGTTCCGCATTAAGTTTGATCAAAACACCAAGATAATGCCTAGCGGAAGTGAAGGGGAAAACCCATGAATACTTTAAAATATACACGTACGGGAAGACCCGATTTCAAGGCAATACTACTGTATGCACTGATATTACTCGTCCTTCCAATTTCAGCCTTCGCGTCAACGATTATTGGCGTAGATGATCAGCAAGCTCTCTACAGTATTGACTCTGATACGAGTGTTTCCACGCAAATTTTTGCGGGTCAGGCTAAGGGATCGTTTGTGGTTGCGCAATGTTCAGACGGCATGATTTATTTTACAGATGTATTTGCAGGTGCAAACCCTATACACCTCTATCGCTTTAATCCTGCGACACCTGCGACACCGCCGTTTGAATTTCCTGGCGTCCTTTTAGAGATGGCGCGTGGCACGTGCCACCCAACAACAGGGACACTCTATTTTATGAGGACTGGCCCCGGTGAGATTTTTGAAGTTGTTCCAGGCCCCACTTCCTTTACGACGACGACACGAACACTCACCCTTCCCGCGACAACGCCTCCCGGTACAGGCGGCGGGGGAGACATTGCTTTTAATGCTTCTGGAACGCTTTATTTGTTAGATGGAGAAGGCCATTTTGCTGGACCCAATCGGTTATGGACCATCAATTTAACCACCCTGCAAATTGAAAATGTCGGTGCTGTGACAGGGCTTCCTAGTCTTGTCCATGGTCTTGCATTTGATGCGTCTGGCAATACACGGATTGCCTTAGACTCTAGCGATCCTGTCCGTGTTCTTTATACGGTGCCAATAACTGGCGGGGCTGCCACACCGATTGCGGGAGGAAGCCCGTTGAGTGTCTATATGAAAGACCTTGCGAGCAGTTTCGCGCCCCCGCCGCAACCCTCGATTACGCTGGTTAAGTTATCAACTGTCTTTTCCGATCCAATCAATGGGACAACGACCCCCAAGCGCATACCGGGAGCGGTTATTACCTACGACATGATTACAACCAATTCAGGTCAAGGGAGTGTAGACAATAATGAAATGATTCTGACCGATCCTATTCCTGCCAACACGGACCTTGTTGTAAGTGATTTTGGCGGCGCGGGATCAGGCCCCATTGCCTTTACAAATGGAAGCCCCAGTAGCGGACTGACTTATACGTTTACTTCACTTTCAAGCACGACGGACGATGTATCGTTCTTTACCGATTCGGGATGTACAACGCCTGTGGGGGGAGTCACACCCATCGCAGACATCAATGGCGTTGACGCGTCTGTAAGGTGTGTCCGCGTTAATCCAAAAGGGGTATTTGCGGCGGATGATGCTGTACCACCTAGCCCGAACTTTACGATTAGCTTCCGCGCTAGAATCAGGTAATCTGAAATGGTGGAGCTGGTCGGGATCGAACCGACGACCTCCTGATTGCGAACCAGGCGCTCTCCCAACTGAGCTACAGCCCCATCAAACGAAGTCAGATTCTATGATAGCCGTATCGGATTGTCAAATTAAAAAATTGACTTTCATTACAGAATCTTATACATTCGCATTATGAATCAGATCGCAGAGGCAACGTGCCCTCCGAGGGGTGCACCCTCTTGGATAAATTATTACGATACGGGTGTGAAAGAAACAATTGACCTCCCTTCTATCCCAGTCTGTAAGCTCTTAACCGACGCGTGTAAGGCCTTTCCAAATAAAACCGCAACATCGTTTTTCGGTAAAACCATCTCCTATCTAGCCCTAGAGGCCGCGGCCAATCAGTTTGCGAACGCATTATTAAAATTGAACGTCAAAAAAGGGGATAAGGTTGCGATCATGTTGCCGAACATTCCGCAGTGTGTTATTGCCTATTATGGCGTATTGAAAGCGGGCGCAGTCGCCGTGATGACCAATCCCCTTTATGTGGAACGGGAACTCTTCGTGCAGATGGACGATTGCCATGCGGAAACAATCGTTACGCTGGATATCTTCTATCCTAAAATTGAAGCCATCATTGGAAAGACTGCGCTCAAACATATTATTGCAACTTCGGTGAGCGATGCCCTCCCATTTTTCCTCTCGTTTCTTTATCCAATAAAAGCAAAGAAGGAAGGCACATTTGTAAAACTTCCCAAAAAGTCTTATTTATATAATATGAAATCGCTCATGGCGGCAGAAAGCGAAAGTGCGCCTCAAGTGAATGTAGCCGCGCAGGATTTGGCGTTATTGCAATATACCGGCGGAACGACTGGCACCCCAAAAGGGGTGATGCTGACGCATCAGAATCTCATTGCAAACACGCTTCAATGTCGAGCATGGATGCCAGACCTCAAAAAGGGGGAAGAGGTTTTTTTAGGGGTGATTCCGTTTTTTCACGTTTTTGGAATGTCGGTCTGTATGAATCTGGCGATCTCTTTAGGGGCAACCATGGTGCTCCTTCCGCGCTTTGCGACACGGGATGTTTTACAGACAATAGAAAAGACAAAGACAACGATCTTTACAGGGGTTCAGGCGATGTATGTCGCAATCAATAACTTTCCGACCGTCAGGGAATATGATCTTTCCTCGATTCGCGCTTGTCTTTCGGGCGCAGGGCCTTTGCATATTGAAGTGCAAAGGAAGTTTGAGGAATTAACCGGCGGAAAGCTTGTGGAAGGGTACGGATTATCCGAGGCGTCTCCTGTAACCCATGCGAATCTCATCAATGGAAATAGGCACGGCCTTTGCGGACGAAAAGAGGGAAGCATCGGACTTCCCCTGCCGAATACCGATGCGCGTATTGTGGATATTGAGACAGGCGAAAAAGAACTCCCAATCGGGGAGGTGGGCGAGCTGATTGTTAGCGGGCCGCAAGTCATGCAGGGGTATTGGAATAAGCCAAAAGAGAGTCAGGATGTGTTAAAAAACGGCTGGTTGCACACGGGCGATATGGCAAGACGGGACGAAGAGGGATTTTTCTTTATTGTGGACCGAAAAAAAGATATGATTAAAAGTTGTGGAGAGAATGTTTATCCGCGCGAAGTGGAAGAGGTTTTGTATCGGCATCCCAAGGTTTTAGATGCCGTTGTGGTCGGACTGCCAGATCGTTTTTCTGGGGAGAAAATTAAGGCGTTTATTGTTTTAAAAGAAGGGGAGGCGGCAACGGTGGATGAGATCTTAGATTTTTGTAAAAAAGATTTATCCCGTTTTAAAGTGCCAAAGGATATTTCGTTTCGATCCTCCCTTCCCAAAACAATCATTGGAAAAGTGCTGCGTCGCGTTTTAATAGATGAGGAGATGGAAAAGGGGCCCAAGGGATAAAAGGAGAACGAGATGAAAGAGATAGCAATTATTGATGGAATACGAACGCCTATTGGGAACTTGGGCGGTGCTCTAAAAGATATTACAAATCAAAAAATGGGAAGCGATGTGGTAAAAGAGCTGATCAAAAGAACGGGGATTGATCCTGCCTGCGTGGAAGAAGTTATTTTCGGCTGTGTAGGACAATACAGTGATGCAACCAATGTCTCTCGTGTGATTTCCTTAATGGCAGGATTGCCGATTGCGACACCTGCCTATACCGTTGCACGCAACTGCGCTTCGGGTCTGCAGGCCGTTGTGAACGCCTGTCAAAACATTTATTCGGGGGATGCCGATCTGCAAGTTGCAGGCGGCGTTGAGAATATGTCGCTTGCCCCTTATGTTTCACGCGATATGCGGTTTGGGCACAGGTTGCGTCACACCACCATGATTGACTCAATATGGGAAGGACTCACCGACGGATTTTGCGGACAGATCATGGGCTATACCGCAGAAACGCTTGCCGAAGAGTATCAAATCTCGCGCCAAGAACAAGATAAATATGCTGTTGAAAGCCATAAAAGGGCATTTCGTGCCACGCGCGAAGGAAAATTTAAAGACGAGATTATGCCCGTCTCTGTTCCAAAAAAAGTAGCGGGAAAATTAGTGACTCCCGAACCGTTCGCGCAGGATGAAGGCCCGAATGTCGCGCTTACCGAGCAGATGCTCTCGCTATATCCTACGACCTTTAAAGAGGGTGGCACTGTCACTCCGGGCAACGCCTGTCCCATTAGCGATGGCGCGGCGGCCTTGCTTATTATGTCAAAAGAAAAGGCGCAGTCGTTAGGGAAAGAGGCATTAGGATATGTTCGCTCTTATGTTTCGGTCGGATTGGAACCCTCTCGCATGGGATTGGGGCCGGCTTTAGCAATTCCAAAGGCGCTCAAAAAGGCAGGGTTGGTCTTATCGGATGTCGAGCTATTTGAAATTAACGAGCCTTTTGCGGCGCAGTATCTAGCCGTTGAGAGGGAGTTAGGTCTATCGCGGGATAAGACCAATGTGAATGGCGGTGCTATTGCATTAGGCCATCCTGTGGGGATGAGTGGAACACGCCTTGTGATTACACTCTTGCGGGAGATGAAACGACGCAATCTTTCATTAGGGGTTGTCTCTCTTTGTGTCGGCGGCGGTATTGGCTCGGCGATGGTCTTAGAGCGGAAATAGGGTTTAGAGTCGCGGTCCGGAACCTTTTGCCCAAGGGGTTGGCATGAGCAATCGCTGAACACGATTTCCGCCGATGAGATGCCCTTTGATAATTTCATCAACATCGGCGACGGTCTTCACGGTGTACCAGACCCCTTCAGGATAAATCACCACAGAAGGGCCCATCGCACAGGTGTCAAGACAGCCAGCTTGATTGACTCGGATTTCCGCCTTTAATCCATACCTTTCAACTTCTTTCTTAAAGGCCGCGCGAATCACTTCCGACCCTTTTTCCGAACAACAGCCGCGCGGATCGCTGTCGTCGCGCTGATTGATACAGATAAAAATATGGTATCTATATTTATTCATTTTTAAAACCTCACAACGGACAGCAGACCATAAACGGAACGACGATAATCGAAAGACGCGATATTGGAATCATTGCGTTGATAGGTGTAGGAAAAAACCACTTGAAAACGTTCTCCCAAAGGCCGGGAGAATGTCATGTTCGCCAGATAGCCCTGATCACGCCGTTTTGTGTCTGGGGCAAATCCGTTCTCGTTATCATACGGGCGAAAGAGATATTCAAAATCAACGGCTGTTGTGAGTTTACGCCAAGCGGGGAGTGTGATTCCCGATTTTACACGATGCCCCATAAACGACCAGTCATCTTCTGAAACAGTGCTTCCCGCGCGATCGAGTTCAAGCAGATAGCTTACGCGCAGATTGATGTCAGAATCTAAAAGAACCGAATGGCGGATTCCAACTTGGTGTGAAATAGCATCTCGGTCTGCGGAATTTGGAAAAAGCGGCACAATATTATTATAACGCTTTGCCTGCAATTGATAGGAAAGTTCGGTGACTTTACTGTCGGACTTTTCATATAAATACTGTGTTCCGAAGGTGTAATAGGTTAGATAGTGTTGGTTGCCTAAGAATGCAATCTGCAACTGATAAACAAGATTGAGGCGATCTTGAAAACGAAGAGGACGGATATTCAATGAAAGATTATGATCTTGAATATCGTAATGACGAAATTGCCTATTCGAATGAGAATGATAATTCTGATAGAAATGATACTCCAGCTTTTTATTGGGTTTAAATTGATACCTGCCGAGAGCAGATAAAAAACCGATGGTATCTTCGGCTTGCGACGCGGTTCCAGAAGGCTCTAAAATAACATTGTCATCGTATAGCAGACCCGTAAGCAGTGAGGCACTCCATCGCTTTCCCTTGCTTTCTGCCATAACGGGAATATCTATATTTTTAAGATATTCTTGCGCCTCTTTGGCCTTCACACTTTCTGGGTTAATGGCAATCACTTTTTGAAGTGCCTTTTTTGAGGCGGCGATATCGTTGGCTTGTAAATAGGCCTCTCCAGCCTGATGAAATGCCTCTCCTGCCAATGAGATATCCAGACGCGCCGCTTCCTCAAATTTCGCGGCGGCCTCTTTGAATTTACCCAATCGCCGCAAAATGAGTCCCTGATAAAAATAAACCCGCGCCCGACTAGGGTCTGCTTTCTGGACGATGTCAAAAGAGGCTAATGCCGCTTCATCATTGCTTTTTGTCTCATAATACAGAACGCCCAAATCATAGTGTGCTGGTATAAAGAGGGGGTCTAATTTCAATGCCTTTTTAAACGAACTTTCGGCCTGTTTAGAAAGATTCGTTCGGGCATAAACCACGCCGAGATAGTAATAAGCCTCAACCCCTTGCGCATCCTGCGCGATGGCCTGTCCAAAGAGAGTGCTTGCTTGTTGCAGATCGTTTTGATTGAGTGCAATAACCCCGTCGGAAAGCAGGCTATTGTAATCTTTAACCTCTTCCGCAAAGACGGGGGGGACGACGAGCAAAACAAAAAGAAGAAAAAAAGGTCGGATCATTTTCATTGGATAATTCCTGTGGATGTAATAGAAACAGGCCCGGTTCCCGCGGAAACATTCTGTGGAATAGGTGTTAAAGCCCCATCAGCCGGGTTAATGGTGTATGTGGAGATGTCCCCAAAATCTGTACCGCCATTTACGACATAGACAAACTTTCCTGACACATCAATGGTCATGGCCGTTGGATTGACTCCCGTGGAAAGGGGCTGACCTAATAACGGCACAAGCGCGCCCGCTTTAGGATCAATTCGGAATGCCGAAATACTGCCATTTGTTCCTGACGCATCCACCAGATAGACAAACCTTCCGGTTGGTTCAACGGCCATCGCAACAGGTTGAGAGCCTACCTGAATAGGGGTTCCCGTGGCGAGTGTTCCATCAA
>CAYJXH010000032.1:0-7419 GCA_964373975.1 uncultured Nitrospirota bacterium
TTATGTTTGGAATAGGCATCTTTGAACTGCTGTTTGTTTTTTTTATCGCGTTGATTGTCTTAGGGCCAAAGCAATTGCCGGAGACCGCGCGTCAGATCGGTGTTTGGTATTACAAGCTTAAAAATGTCGCGCAGAAAGCCCAGACCCAAATGGAAGAGGAATTTCACAAGGTAGAAGAAGGGGCGTTAAAAAAAGAGCAGGAAGAAAAATCAGAAACGAACCCAAAATGAACCATGGAAATCAATAAAAAAGACGACACTGAAATGCCGGTTTGGGATCACTTAAAAGTGCTTCGAAACTCCTTGATCAGGTCGGGTCTTGCATTGGTTGTTTCTGCTTCCGTTGCGTTCTTTTTCTCTGATGTGCTTCTTTTATGGCTGACGCATCCCCTCCCTGCGACAGGTGCGGATGGCCGTACCCTGCTGGTTTTTCTTTCTCCTGCCGAGGTCTTTTTAACCGACATCAAAATCGCGCTCTATGCCGGTCTTGTGTTGGTGATCCCCCTTATTTTTTATGAGATATGGCGGTTTGTCTCTCCCGGACTTTTCCAAAAAGAACGCCGTTCCCTCTACCCTTTTCTTATTTTTGGATCGTTCTCTTTTTATATTGGAATGGCCTTTTGTTATTTTCTAGCCCTTCCCTTTGCCCTCCAATTTCTAGTATCATACGGGCAACAAAGGGGGATTGAGCCAGCCATATCGGTTTCGATGTATGTTGACTTTAACCTAAAATTTCTCTTTTCTTTTGGTTTGATATTTGAACTTCCGATTGTCATGGCCCTTTTATCAAAAACAGGCATTTTAACCGTTCCTTTTTTAGTTCATAGTCGGAAATACGCGATTATTGTGGCCTTTTTCATTGCGGCTATTTTAACGCCAACCCCCGACATATTTAATCAATGTATCATGGCAATTCCCCTCATACTTCTGTATGAAATCGGAATTTTAGCCGTTCGTTTTTTTGGTAGAACCCCAGTCGTAGCAGAAAAAGAAGCAGTCCCTCTGGCGCAAGTCAGACCCAATCCTGTGGAGGTAATGATGAACAATGTAACCGTAGTTGGCACGAGCGATGTTGGATTGGTTCGTCCAAAGAACCAAGATGTTTTTGGCGTTTTCCCCGAATTAAACATGGCGATTGTCGCCGATGGAATGGGGGGGCGTCCTGCCGGCGAGGTGGCAAGCAAAATGGCAATGGATGCGATTTGCGAATTTCTGCTCAATGCAAAAGGCGAAGAGGCTGTGCTCCTTGCCGATCTTCCTTTATTGAATAATGCGATTGTTTATGCCAATAAACAGGTCTTTGATGCGTCAATAGAAAATACAAATTATCGGGGAATGGGGACAACCGTTGTGGCGATGCTGATCCATTCGGAAGAGGTCTTGATCGGCTTTGCTGGCGACAGTCGGGCCTATCTTCATCGGGATGGGGTTTTAAAACAGATCACCGAGGATCACTCTGTAACCAACGAGTATATTCGTGCGGGAGTCATTACCCGTGAGCAGGCGAAAACGCATCCCTTAAAGCATGTGATCAGCCGTGGTGTGGGGGTGGAGCCGACCGTTTCGCCGGAGACATTTAAAACCTCTGCCCAAGGGGGAGATATTTTCCTGCTTTGCACGGACGGGCTGTCTAATATGCTCGACGCGGAAGAAATCAATGCTGTGCTTACAAAGAACAGAGAAAATCTTTCTATGGCTGTTGAAAGCTTAATTGCGGGTGCGAAGGGGGCTGGGGGCAGGGATAATATAACGGTTGTGTTGATTCGATACGATGGATCATTTTAGGTTTTTGACAAGACGCGAATACGAAGGCTTGACAATCGCAATAAAATCAGTATACTGGCTATCCATGTGTGTTTGTTTTTTTGAAAAAAGAGGCATATAGAGAGGCTGAATGTTATCCTTTTTTAATAAAAAAGATTTGGTGGGGCTGGATATTGGGTCAGGGGCTTTAAAGCTTGTCCAGCTCAAAAAGGTAAAGCGCGGATATGCCCTGAAGAAGTTTTCTGTCTTTCCCATTGACCCCGAACTCATTGTAGACGGCGCCGTCATGGACGCAGGTCAGGTTGTTACCGCCATTCGCGAATTGTTTCAGCGGGAGTCTATTAAGATCAAGAATGTTGCCTTATCTGTCTCTGGGCATTCTGTTATCGTCAAGAGAATCAGCCTTCCTCTAATGACCGAAGAAGAACTCCAAGAATCCATTAAATGGGAAGCCGAGCAGTTTATCCCGTTTGATATTAATGATGTGAATGTTGATTTTCATGTATTGCAAACGCCCGATGCCCAGAGGGAGGAAGGCCAAATGCAGGTGTTATTGGTGGCCGTTAAAAAAGACAAACTCATGGAATACACCAATCTTGTTATGGAGGCGGGTCTCAATCCGGTGGTTGGAGATGTTGATGCCTTTGCGTTGCAAAATATGTTTACAGAGAACTACGATGTGAAGGAAGGGGAGACCGTTGCGCTTGTTAACATTGGCGCGAGTGTTATGAATATTAACATACTCAAGGGCGGGGTGTTTTCCTTTACGCGTGATATTTCTACTGGGGGAAAGCAATATAACGAGGCGATACAGCGTGAGATGGATTTGAGTTTTGAGCAGTCCGAGCGGGTTAAGCGCGCCGAAGTTATTGACGGAATTGATGCGGGACAGGTCAACGATATTATACAGCGTTTAAATGCGGAGCTTATTGCGGAAATTGTCCGCTCTTTCGATTATTTTAAAACGACTTCTCCTCATGAATCCATTGAACGCATTCTCGTTAGCGGTGGCGGTGCAAAGCTTACGGGTCTCGTCGCGCTTCTTGCGGATCGGTCGGGTATTCCGACAGAAATTGTAAACCCTTTTAATCGTATTGAAGTCTCTCCCGATCAATTTGACACCGATTTTATTACTGAAATGTCGCCGCAGGCGGCGGTTAGTGTGGGTCTTGCGCTTAGGCAGGTGGGGGATAGATGGTCCGAATAAACTTAATTCCTTCCGATCAGGCTCGGAAAAAGAAACACAAGCCGATTGAAATTCAAAACCAGCTCATTATGGCTTCTGTGATGCTGTCTGTGGTCGTGTTATTGCTGGGTTCAGGCTGGATATTGCTTGATCGGAAATTAACCTCTCTTGAGACCGAAAAGACAGAGAAGTTGGTGGAAATAGAGGTTTTAAGGGCGCAAATTAAAGAAGTCGAAAATTATGAACGGGATAAGAAAACAGTGACTGAAAGAATAGGCGTTATTAAGCAATTGAGGGCGAATCAGGCCATTCCCGTACAGCTTTTAGATGGTATTAGCGCGGGGATCCCGCCGCGTGTATGGCTCATTGACATGACAGAAAATGCGGGAATAATTGACCTTTCTGGAAGGGCAATGACCAATGGCGAGATTGTAGATTTTGTTGAGAAGTTAAGGGAAAACCCTGTTTTCAAAGGGGTTTCGCTTGTTGAATCGCGGCAAGAGAGGGAAGGCGATGCGCTTGTTTATGCCTTCAAGCTCACGTTTTCCATATAGAAGCATATAGACGGGGGTTTTTTACAGAAAAAAATGTTTGCTTTGCTTTTAGAAAAAATTCAGGCGCTTACAACAAAACAGAGAACGATTTCTTTCTCTTGTATTGTAATGATGTTGGTGGGTTTCTTTGTTTGGCAGGTTTTTATTCCCAAAAACAAGGTCATTCGCCAAATGGAGGAAGAGGTTTCTGTGTTAAACACCGACATCAATATCCGTCGGACCAAGGCGCGCAGGCTTGAGGCGTTGCGGGTTGAATACGTTATGCTAAGGAAGCAATTGGTGGAGTTGGAAAAGCAGTTACCGCCAGAGTCCGAAGTGGATATCTTGCTAAAACAGGTGTCTGACCTTGGGGAGCGAAACGGCCTTTTGGTGAAATTGTGGAAGCCGGAACAGAAGAAGGCAAACGCTTCAGGGATTTATACTGAAATCCCCATGCGGATGGAGGTTGATGGCGGGTATCACGCTTTAGGCTCTTTTTTTGAAAGGATCAGCGAGTTGTCGCGCATTGTCAATATCTCCGGCATTAAGATCGGAAGCGCGAAAAAAGATCAAGGTCGTTTTTCTATTGAGACAAGTTTTTTAGCAACTACTTTTTCGGTGATTGAGAAAACAGAGGTGTCCCCGGCACCTCCCGGGTAAATTGTTAAGGCGCCCGTCGCCTGCGGGGAGAAGGAAGATGATGCGGGAGGGATTTTTTAAACGTCACCGTTACAGGGTAGGGGTTGCTTTTTTTCTATTGGTTCTTTTTACGAGCACGATCCGATCGTACGCGCAGGAAGAGCAGGGGGAGGCGTCTATTTTAAAAGACAGTGTGATGGCAGATATTTCTAATCTGCCTCGTTTTAAATATAATGCTTTAGGTCGGAGAGATCCATTTGTATCGTTTGTGAAGCCTGCGGACGAAGTTTCTAAAGGCCTTCCGCCGTTACAGCAGGTCACGCTTTCTTCGCTTAAATGGGTTGGCGTTGCGTGGAGCGGTTCCGGATATACCGCAATGATTCAAGCGCCCAATGGGAAGTCATATCCGGTTAAGAAGGGGACAAAGATGGGAACCAATGAAGGGCGTATAAAAGATATTGGCCCAAGGGAAATTATTGTTGAGGAACCGTACTTGAACATTTTTGGCAGGTCTGATCTAAAGCAGACGGTAATAAAATTATACACCAAGAAGGAGGGGATAGAATGAAGGGGCATCTGTCTCATCGCGTAGGGCTATTTTTAATTTGTGTGTTGATTGCGTCATGTTCTCCAATGGCGGCTAAAACGATTGTGCCAGCAAAGGAAATGTCGCAGATTCAGGAGATTCAGGTTTTACCCACCGCCGAAAAAACAGGCGTGTTTATCGTGGGTGAAGATCCCATGATTTACACGGCCTTTAATCTGTCTAATCCAGATCGGCTTGTGATTGATATTGTGGGTGTTGGGTTAGGGAAGTTTACCGATAAAATCCAAATTCCGGAAGGGCCTATTCGTCTCATTACACCCAAGATGACAGAAGACGGCCGTGTTGCCCGTCTTGAAATGGAGTTGTCTGGTGCGGTTCAGACCAGCGTAAAGCCAGAAGGCGTTATTCTTTCCATTGAGGCGACCGTTCCTCCTGAAGTTGTATTAGAGAAGGGGATTCCCGAAGTCAGCGCGTCTGTTTCTTCAGCGGGAATTCCTAAGAAGGATGTTGCGATGACGCTTGCCGAGAAAGGGCAGTCAAAGCCTGCGGAAGTCATATCTGATATCCGATTTGATCGAAAAGAAGGATTGCAGTTGGTTGTGGTGTCTGATGGGGAGTTGGCGCCGCATCCTTTTTATTTAGATGCGCATCGCCTTGTTATTGATTTTCCCTCTGTTCGGCTGGCTAAGAAAAAAGTTGAGGCTATTTCTGCGAATGATCGTGCTGTAAAGCAGGTGCGGGTTGGAGAGCATCCCGACAAGGTTCGATTGGTTTTAGACCTATTGTCTCCGGTGGAATACTTTTTACAGCAGGTTGGAAATGAGTTGCGTGTTACTTTAAAAGAGGTGGCTTTTGAAAAGGTTGAGGAGCGCATTCGTACCGATGCGGCCATAGAGCGAAAAATAAAGCCGCCCTCCGTTTCTCCGGTTGAAGAAAGAGACGAGCCTATTGCGCCTTCAAGGCATGTGGGAAGGAAGATCTCTTTAGATTTTCAGGATGCGGAAATTTCAGACATCATTCGGTTGATTGCGGAGGTGAGCACCCTGAATATCGTTGTTGGCGAAGAAGTTAAAGGCAAAATGACATTAAAATTAGCCAATGTGCCTTGGGATCAAGCACTCGATACTATTTTAAAGGTCAATACATTAGGACAACAGCGGGATGGCAATATCATTGTTATTTCCACGTTGGCAAGTATCACGCAGAGACAGGAAGAGGAGGCAAAGGCGAAAGATACCGGAATGCGGGCGGAAGACCGTATAACGCGTGTTGTCTATTTAAACTATGCCGAAGCCTCGGCCATGGAGGGGTCGTTAAAAAAACTGCTTTCTCCTCGCGGTGATATTACGGTAGATGCCCGAACCAATACAATGATTTTAAAAGATATTCCGGCCAGCATTGAGGATATCGTTAAGATGTCAAAAACACTAGACACGCGAACGCCGCAAGTGTCTATAGAGGCGCGTATTGTGCAGGTTTCTCCAAAATTTACGCAGTCTCTGGGTGTGCAATGGGGCGCAAACTATAAAGATATCGCGAGTAATAATTTAATTCGTCTCACGACACCAGACCCGACGGCTCCGGGTGGTTTTGGTCTCGCCAATACGGGTTTTGTGAATACGCCTGCGGCCGGGGCTTTGGGAGGTGTTGGCTTTACCTTTGGCCGGTTTACAGATAGTCCATTAACCCTTGATTTGCGGCTCTCTGCGGGCGAAACGCAGGGTCTCACAAAAATAGTTTCCACGCCAAAAATAACCGTATTAGATAATTTAACGGCGGTTATTTCGCAGGGTGAGTCTATTCCCTTTCAAACCACATCGGCACAAGGAACGCAGACCACGTTTATTGATGCGTTTCTAACGCTTGAGGTGAAGCCGCACATCTCTTCCGATGGGGGGATCGTCATGAACGTAAAGATTAAAAAGAATGCCCCTGCAGATCAACAGCGTTCCACCGCAGGCCCTTCCATTCTTAAAAAGGAGGCCACGACCAATGTTCTGGTTTTAGATGGCGAAACAATTGCTGTTGGGGGAATTCAAGAGACTGTTGATGTTGAGTCCACTTCGGGTATCCCATTTTTCATGAATCTTCCTATTATTGGACACCTCTTTAAGAATAAAGAGAAGAGAAAGGAAAATACAGAACTACTTGTTTTTATTACTCCTAAAATTGTTAGGTAATTGAAAAATATTGTTTTGATTGGGTTTATGGGGACGGGGAAGTCTGTTGTTGGGAAGCTGCTTGCAAAAGATATTTCTTTTCGTTTTGTAGATACAGACAGGCTGGTTGAGGAGAAGGCTGGAAAGAAAATTGCGGATATCTTTGCGGAACAAGGGGAGAAGTTATTTCGAGAATTGGAAGCAGAGGTGGTTCGGAGTGTTATGAGCGAAGGCGGGTTGGTTGTCTCAACAGGCGGGGGGGCGGTGATGAATCAAGACAATCTAAACCTCTTTTGTCAGAACGGAATCGTTGTTTGGCTGACCTCTCGACCCGAAGTTATTTTAAAACGGACACAAAGAAGAATTGGGAATAGGCCTCTTTTAAAAGGGAATGATCCTTTGCTAAAGATAAAACAACTAATGGGAGAAAGAGCGTCTTATTATAATCGTGCCGCGTTGTCGGTAGATACTTCAGACATAAGCGTAGATAGCGTTGTTTCTCTTATTAAGGAAAATATTTTTGGGTTGCACGGCCGCGACGGGGCGGCACACAATTTAGTGGTTTCGTAATGGTTTCGAATATCTCCGTTAA
>CAYJXH010000032.1:7519-10787 GCA_964373975.1 uncultured Nitrospirota bacterium
AGAACAAGGGTAAGAAAATCGCGGTGATTACGCATCCAAGATTAGAGCGTCTTTATGGGAATGAGGTGAAGGAGAGTCTTTGTAAGGCGGGGTTTGCGCCTCTTTTTTATAAGTTTCCTGAAGGGGAGAAAAATAAGACCTTGGAACAAGTAGGCAAGATTTATGATTTTTTGATTCAAAATAAATTTGAGAGGTCGTCTACCCTGATTGCCTTTGGCGGGGGTGTTGTTGGGGATATGACGGGTTTTGTTGCGGCAACTTTTTTAAGAGGCATTTCCTATATTCAGTGTCCAACAACCGTTGTCGGGCAGGTGGATGCGGCGATTGGCGGAAAAACAGGGGTGGATCATTCAAAAGGTAAGAATCTCATTGGGGCTTTTCACCAGCCTTGTTTGGTTTTTGTAGACCCAGAAAAATTGGCGACGCTTCCAAAGCGGGAATATGTGGCAGGGCTTGCGGAGATTGTAAAATATGGTGTTATCTACGACCCAGAATTGTTTTCTTTTATGGAAAGATATTCCAATGCGATTTTAAATCGGGATAAAAAGAGTATGCTATACTGTATCAAACGTTCTGTTGAAATTAAGGCAGAAGTGGTGGAAAAAGATGAGAAGGAATTGGGTCTTAGAAAGATATTAAACTATGGGCATACTTTTGGTCATGCGGTGGAGACTTTAACAGGATACAAAAAATATAAGCATGGCGAGGCGGTGGCGATTGGAATGGTCGCGGCCGCTGATTTGGCCTATCGGTTGGGAATAGTGAATGTTGACCTTGTAAATCGGCAGAAGGCTCTTTTGGAAGTTTTGGGTCTTCCAACGCGCTTTCCAGTGCTTGATTCTAACGACTTGATCGCTCTGTTGGAATCCGACAAAAAGGTTGTTGGCGGGGAAATTCATTTTGTTCTTCCAGAAAAAATTGGGTCTGTATGTGTTCAAAAGATCAAACGCAGTACGCTTGTTGAGACGCTCAACAAGATTTGTTTAAACTAAGGATAACTTAAAGATAACAGGTAGAAGGAGGTGGTATTGTGGTCTGTGAAATTCTAAAAAAAGGAGTGGGGCCGGTACTATTGTTACTGCTTATTTCCGCTTGCGGAGAGATTGGCGGCTCTGGTCAGTGCGGCGGTGGAGAAGAAACCGGTTCCTGTGTCAGGATTGAAAGTATTACGCCGAAATATGATGAGAAAAGTACTTTCAGTGTAGATGTCTTCCGAGGTATCTGTTCGGGTGGCACTGCCAGTAGCACCGAAATCCTTACAGACCATATTGCTGAATTGATAATCTCCAATCGGCCGATCCCTCCCCTAAAGAAAGAGGATATTTCAGATGTAACAATACAAAGCTACTCTATCAGTTACACTCTAAATACAAATTGCGCACTAATAGGAGCCATCTGTCCTGGTCTGCGCCCAGTCGTTGGACTGCTTGAAACTTTTAGGGTTCCCGCGGATGGCACGGTCACGGTTACATTGTCGTTTTTTGATCTTCTTTCAAAGGCTGAATATAGATCTGCGACAGGGTCTCTTTCGGCCTTTCCTCGTTATACCGCAAATTATCGGCTCACGGGAACAGATTCCCATAAAAACCCTATTTCCGTAGAGGGATCTACAGAGTTTCAAATCGGGGATTTTTTGAATGCATGTCAGTCATAGAAAATCTACTGGAGATGTCTAGTGTCAGGCGCGCTTTATTAAGCGTTTACAATAAACAGGGTATTCTTGAATTCGCACGCGGACTTCAATCTTTAGGCGTTGAGATTCTCTCTACTGGCGGCACGTACGCCCTTTTGAAGAAAGAGGGGGTTGCCGTCAAAGAGGTTTCTTCCTACACCGGTTTTCCTGAAATCATGGGAGGCCGTGTCAAAACCCTTCATCCCATGATTCATGGTGGAATCTTAGCGAAACGCAACGATCCACAACATCAGGAAGAGGCGGCCAAAATGGGTATTCCCCCCATTGATTTGGTTGTCGTGAATCTATACCCTTTCAAGGAAACAATTCTAAAACCCGCCGTAACACTTGAAGAAGCCATTGAGAATATAGATATTGGCGGCCCAACGATGCTCCGCGCCGCCGCTAAAAACTACAAAGATGTCATTGTTGTTGTTGACCCCAACGACTACGGTGATATTTTAAAAAAGATTGCTGTCACAACAGAAGCGGAACGATTGGGCTTGGCGCAAAAGGTCTTTACCCATGTTGCGGATTATGATCAATCGGTTGCTTCTTATTTGGGAACAATTAGCACGCCTTCAACAGAAACATTTCCCGATAATCTTGTTTTGTCCTACCAAAAGGTGAAGGCGCTTCGCTATGGGGAAAATCCACATCAGCGAGCCGCATTTTACAAAGACAATCGTCATTCAAACGGATGGGCGGATGCAAAAATATTATGGGGCAAGGAGATGTCTTACAACAATTTCCTAGACGCCGATTCTGCCCTAAAACTTTTAAAAGAGTTTGATAATGTGCCAGCCGCTGTTATCGTAAAACATAATAACCCCTGTGGCGTAGCCACCGGAACAACCCTTTTAGAGGCGTATCAAAAGGCCAAGGCGGCCGATCCCGTCTCTGCCTTTGGAGGCGTGGCGGCGTTTAACCGCCCTATGACCGACGACTTGGCCACAGAGATTACCAGTACGTTTATGGAGGTCATTATTGCGCCCTCCTATTCCGAGACGGCCATGACACTTTTTCAAAAGAAAAAAGATCTCCGCGTGCTGGAAGCAGGAAAGTCGGTTGAGACTGCGTTAGACTTTCGGCTTATCTCTGGTGGAATATTGGTTCAAGATATAAACAATAGGGTATTAAATGATGCGAATGAGATGAAAGTTGTCACCCGTCGCGCCCCTACGCCGGAGGAGGAAAAAGCCCTGCTTTTGGCATGGAAGGTTTGCAAGCATGTTAAGTCGAATGCGATTGTATTCGCGAAATCGGGCAATGTTGTTGGAATTGGCGCAGGGCAAATGAGCCGAGTAGATTCAGTGGAGATTGCTATTCGCAAGGCGAATGCTTCTGCTACAGACTCGATTTTGGGGTCGGTGATGGCCTCCGATGCCTTTTTCCCATTTCGAGACGGAATAGATATTGCGGCCAAAGCGGGGGTTTGCGCGGTGATTGCCCCTGGGGGATCCATTCGCGACAAAGAGGTCATTGCCGCCGCCGATGATCACCAAATGGCAATGGTCTTTACGGGAATCCGCCACTTCCGGCACTGATTCTCACACAAAAATTTTACCATGAAAATTTTAGTGGTTGGAGGCGGGG
>CAYJXH010000033.1:0-10706 GCA_964373975.1 uncultured Nitrospirota bacterium
TACGATATAGCGGGGTTTGCCGTCGGGGTGGTTGAGAAAAAAAAGAGGATCACCGGGGAGGCAATCCGGCCCGGAGATATTTTAATTGGACTATCCTCTTCAGGTCTTCACAGTAACGGATACTCACTGGCTAGAAAGATTATTTTTGAAAAGATGGGGATGGCCGTCAATGATACCCTTCCCGGATTAAAGAAGACCGTCGGAGAGATGTTATTAACCCCTACCCGAATTTATGTGAAAACATTTTTGAATCTGGCGCAATATATAACCATCAAAGGGGCCGCGCATATTACAGGAGGGGGAATGACCCGCAATATTCCCAGAGTGCTTCCCCCGAATACTTCCGCCAAGGTTTATACGAATCGTTGGGCATTGCCCGAAATTTTTAAGGTTATCCAAAAAGAGGGCGGCGTTGATCAAAACGAAATGTACAAGACATTTAATATGGGGATTGGCATGGTGTTGGTCGTTGATCCGCAGGATGAATCCAAAACGATGGCCATTCTGAAAAGGTCGCGCGAGAAGGGATTTGTAATTGGCGAGGTCGTCCGAGGAAAAACGAGGGAACGTCCCCCGCGAACAGAAAGGGTGATTTATGTATGATTCAAAATTTACGATCGGCGTTTTGGCGTCCGGCAGAGGAACCAATTTGCAAGCCATTATCAATGCGATTGAGACGGGTGTTTTGACCGCGCAGATTGGCGTGGTGATCAGCGACAAAAAGGACGCGAAGGCATTAGAACGCGCCAGAGATCGAAACATACCCGCAGTTTCCGTAGATCCTAAGGCCTATCCTGATCGGCCTGCCTTCGATTCAGCCGTGGTTCGAATACTCACGGAGCATCAAGTCGGCTTAGTGATTTGCGCCGGCTATATGCGTCTGATTACAAACCCGATATTAGAGGCCTTCCCCAATAAAATTATCAATATCCATCCTTCCATTCTCCCTGCCTTTCCGGGGTTGCACGCGCAACGACAGGCTCTAGCCTACGGCGCAAAGATCAGCGGATGCACCCTCCATTTCGTGGACGCGGAGGTTGATCACGGCCCAATCATCGCGCAAGTGGCCGTCCCCATTTTGGAAGGGGATACGGAAGAGTCTTTATCCAATCGAATTTTAGTTGAAGAACATCGCCTGCTTCCACGGGTTATTCAATCTTATCTGGAAGGACGACTTGAGGTTGTAGGCAGAAAAGTTCTTCAAAACGGAGCCATTTGACAGCCCATGAATCCGCTTCGTATCTTTGTAGGCGTCTTATCAATTATTGCGGCTTTCAACTTGGTGGCCTATTTTATTACAAACCAAATGTCGCCTGCGGAGATTGATCCTTCATTGGTTGCCGCAGATATAACACGGCCCCGCGCGCCTTCGGAGGCCCGATCCATTAAAAATCCCTTGCCCGCTTCACAAGAGGCCATCGCAGATGGGCGCGCGCTTTATTTGGGGAAAGGAAATTGCTATGTCTGCCATGGCAAAGAAGGACACGGGGACGGCGACGGGGGAGTCATGCTCAATCCGCCGCCACGCGATTTGACCGATCCTGCCTTTCAAACGCTTAGGAAGGATGGAGAAATTTTTTGGTCAATTAAACAAGGGGTGCCGGAAAGCGGCATGTTCTCTTATGTTCCCCGCATGATTACCGAGGAAGAGGCATGGAAAGTGATTTTGTATATTCGGACATTAAGACCTTTGTAAATTTCTTTTCGAGTCAATAGCAAAAAGATCGCTTTTTGTGTTATAACACAGAACCTTATCTCTTTGAGGGGGTTTGTCCCTTATTCTGTTGTGTAGTGGTGTAATGTGAATTGCGGATGTTTATAGATCCGATGTTTATAGATAATAGTGAAACAGCTGGCACGGTGGCGGTTTTCCCAAAAGCCAATCTCTTAAATCGTTTTATTGCGAAATTTATTGATTTTCTTGTGGTGGCACTCCTTTATGAAATACCGCTAAAAATAAGCTTCCTGATTGGGATCGTCTATTTATTTATTGCAGACGGATTTGTAGCTGGGAGTATTGGAAAACGACTGATCGGGCTTCGTATTGTTGCTGTGGAACATCAGAAGGAAATCGCCTTTCGAGAATCCATTATTCGGAATATTCCGTTTGGAATTGCTTATCTGGCTTATACCGTTCCTTTTGTAGGGTGGCTCATTGCCGCTGGCATTGTCGCCTTGGAATCTTTTTTAATGATTGGAAATCCCCATGGCATAAGATTGGGAGATGAAATGGCAAAAACATTTGTGTTGGAGAATAAAAGATGGGCTGGATAGATTCATTACTAGGGTTATTTTCAAGTGACTTGGCCATTGATCTTGGAACAGCCAACACACTCGTTTTTATGAAAGGGATAGGCATTGTCATCAACGAGCCTTCTGTGGTTGCAATTGAAAGCAGGTCGGGAAAGATCGTCGCAATCGGAACCGAAGCAAAAAGAATGCTGGGGCGCACGCCCGGCAATATTCGCGCTATTCGGCCCATGCGAGACGGCGTAATCGCAGATTTTGAGATCGCCGAAAAAATGCTTAACCACTTCCTGCGGAAAGCGCATCATCGGAATACGTTTGTGCGGCCGCGCGTGGCCATTTGCGTTCCCTCACGGATTACGCAGGTGGAACAGCGCGCCGTTCGGGACTCTGCTGAATTGGCCGGGGCGCGAGAGGTTTATCTCATCGAAGAACCCATGGCCGCCGCTATTGGCGCAGGCCTTCCGATTACAGAGCCTTCCGGGAACATGGTGGTGGATATTGGCGGAGGCACAACCGATGTCGCCGTGATCTCGCTGGCTGGGGTCGTCTATTCCGAGTCGGTGAAAGTGGCGGGGGATAAAATGGATGATGCCATTATCAGTTATGTAAAACGGAAACATAATCTGTTAATTGGGGATCACATGGCAGAGCGGATAAAGATCGAGATCGGCTCGGCCTACCCTATGGAGGAACGCAGAACCTTAATGATTAAAGGAAGAGATTTTATTTCAGGGGTGCCAAAGACACTGGTGATTGATGACGCGGAGGTTCGAGAGGCATTGTTGGATCCGATTTCAGCGATTGTGAATGCGATTAAGGTCGCGCTAGAGAATACCCCTCCCGAATTGGCGGGAGATATATTAGATCATGGCATTGTTTTAACGGGAGGGGGATCCATTCTGCGCGGATTGGATGTTCGGCTTAGGGAAGAAACCCATCTCCCTATTGTTCTTGTCGACGATCCATTAACAACCGTGGTCAATGGAACCGGAAAGGTATTAGACGATTTGGATCTGCTCCGAAAAGTCTCCATCGCCTCCGAATGGTCGCGATAGTTGTCGTCACCACCCAAAGGGCAGCAGGAAGGGCAACAGGAAGGGCAACATGCCCTGCTCTGTGAGGGTCGTCACACCCCCCCATAAAACATCATGATATTCTGAAATGATACGTCAAAAAACGCTCTATAAACGTTTAGTAACCGCCTGCATCTCTGCGGGGCTTGTGATTTTTCTTGTGGGCATTGGCATCTACAAGAAACCAGTTCAATGGGTAGAATCGCTTGTAGGGGGGGTCATCTATTCCGTTCAGGAGGGAACCCATGCTGTTGTTTCCACGATTTCCGGCCTCTTTACCCATTATTTCTTTTTGGTCGGTTTAAGCGATGAGAACCCTCAATTAAAAAAAGAGGTGGCGCGTCTTTTAGGGGAAGTAAACCGCCTTAAAGAAAAGGAGGCCTTGGCCGGTCGGTTACAGCGTCTGCTGAATTTTAAAGAGGCGTCACCCTTAAACCTGATCGCCGCGAACGTGATCGGCCGAGATACGGGGCCATGGTTTCAAACCTTTATGATCAATAAAGGGAGTGCGGATGGCGTTTTGCTAGACATGGGCGTGATTGTTCCCATGGGGGTCGTTGGAAAAGTGATCAAAACCTTTTCGCACAATGCGCAAGTTTTGTTAATAACCGATACAAACAGTGCCATTGCCGCAATTATCCAACGGACGCGGGAGGAAGGAATTGTTCAAGGCATGGGGGGGAATGGGATCCGCCTGAAATATCTTCCCCGTCTTTCAGAGGTTATCGTGGGGGACATTCTGATTACTTCTGGACTGGAGGGCAGTTTTTCCAAGGGAATACCCATAGGACGCATTAAGAAAGTGGAACGCCCAGAAGATAGTTTTTTTCTTAATATCACATTAACCCCAGAAATCTCTTTTTCAAAACTAGAAGAGGTCCTCGTTGTCTCTCTGCAAAAAGAACCGGATCGCTAAATGAAAATTACTTCCTTAAAATGGCTGTATCCCCTTTTTATTTTTTCTATTTTTATATTTTTCGTTCCGGCCCAAACACTTCTTTTAGAAACGATAAAAATAGGCACTGTAAAACCAGATTTAGGGTTAATCATGGCGTATCTCATTGGGTTAGGATGGGGGCGCAATCGGGGCCTTTTTTGGGGGGTTCTTTTTGGCGGCGCTCAAGATTTTTTTTCAATCGGTTCTGTGGGGCCTCATTTTCTTTTTAAAGGACTTATTGGATTTGGAACCGGACTCTTAGAGACTTTTTTCCTATATTTCTCACTACAGGCGCATGCCGTTGTTGTTTTTTTAATTTCCCTTCTGCATGATTTCTTGGGCGAGATTTTTTTTCACGGGGCAAGCGGAAGCCTCATGGGTGTATCTTACGCTATGTTAGGACGAGGTCTTTATAATAGTTCTATTGTGGTTGCGATTCTTTTCCTCGTGTTGAAGCAAAGCCGACTTGAGGAATTTCTCATTGAAAGAGACCCCCGATGAAAGACCGGTATTTTCCAGCGGAAGAAACACAAGAGATTCAGACCCGCGCCTATTGGTTGTTGGGGCTTATCGCAACGGTTCTGGTGGTGTATCTTGTCAGGGCCTATGACCTCCAAATTAATCAGAAAAACTATTTTGAAGGACTGGCAGAAAGCAATCGCATGCGTATTCTTCCCGTCTCCGCTTCCCGCGGCATTATTTTCGACCGCCACGGGGTGCCATTGGTGAATAACATCCCCAGTTTTAATCTTTATGCGGTTTATGGCGATATGCCGGAGCCAGAAAAGGTTTTAAACCGTCTTGCCGAGTGGATTGAATTTGACGAATTCCAAAGCTTTCGCAAGGAATTTCTTGAAAAAAAGGACATGCACAACATGGTACAGGTTAAAGAGAACCTCTCTCTTTCAGAGATTGCGAAGGTGGAAGGACACCCATTGGATCTGCCGGGCATAAGAATTACGGCTGAACTTCGCCGCAATGCTGTGTATGGAACGCTTGCGGCCCATAGTGTCGGCTATGTTGGTGAAGTTTCAAAGGCACAATTGCTCTCTGAAAATTATAAAAATTCTCGTCAGGGAGATCGGATTGGTCAGTTTGGCGTTGAACAAACCTACGATGCCTTGATTCGAGGCGTGCCGGGGAAAAAATGGATTGAGGTGAATGCTGTTGGACAAGAACTCAATATCCTTCGCATACAGAAACCCATTGAGGGAGACGATATTTTTCTCACGCTCGATTTAAATTTACAGAAAATTGCAGAAGAGGCGTTAGGAGAAGAGAAGGGCAGTATCGTCGCGATGGATCCAACCAATGGCGAGATTTTAGCCTTGGTTAGCCACCCCGCCTTTAATCCCAATGACCTTTCGGAGGGAACATCTGCGGGGAAATTCCTTTCCCTTTTAAATGACAAACGCCGCCCGCTCATGAATCGCGCCATTCAGGGCCAGTATCCGCCGGGCTCCATTTTTAAAATTGTCATGGGCGCGGCATTGCTAGAAACGAAAGAGGCCTCCCCTGAATCTTCCATACACTGTCCCGGATTTCTCCAGTTTGGGAATCGCGCTTTTCGGGATTGGAAAAAGGGGGGGCATGGCAGTGTCAATTTTCGGCGATCTCTCGTTGAGTCGTGCGATGTCTATTATTACCAAATGGGAAATCGGATGGGCGTTGACACCATTGCTAAATTTTCTAATTTTTTTGGATTGGGAATGCGGACAGGATTGCTCCTTGCCTCTGAAAAACAGGGTCTTATTCCAAGCACCGCATGGAAACAAAGGGTATTAAAACAGCCATGGTATGCGGGTGAAACCCTTTCCGTCTCGATTGGACAGGGGTATGTCCTTGTCACGCCGCTTCAAATGGCCGCGATGATTTCGGCTGTGGCCAACGAGGGGACATTATATACCCCGCAACTCGTATTCAAGAGTAGAAGCCGGCAGACCGGAAATTATCAGGCCGCGCCTACCGCAAAAGAGAAAAAGCTCCCGATTTCACCAGAAACGTTTGGCATCTTGAAGAGCGCGCTAGCAGATGTCGTGGGAACCCCCGGCGGCACGGCTTATGGGTCTCGATCCGCGTTGATTCCGTTTTCCGGAAAGACGGGAACCGCGCAGGTCGTGGCGATGAAACAAGGGAACATCCAGACAAAACTGACCAAAGAGACCAACGATCATGCTTGGTTTGTCTCTTATGCCCCCGTGGAAAAACCAAAAATTGCCGTGGTCGTCTTGGTGGAACACGGCGGCCATGGCGGGTCTACCGCGGCCCCCTTGGCTAAACGGCTTATTGAGGCTTATTTGGCCCCGCAGGGAAAGCCGAGTTTATAGATATAGAATGGATCCATTAATATGCCAATGATTCAGCAAAGAAGATTTGATATTTTCGACTGGTCTTTTTTCGTTGTGATGTTTATAACTTTAGGAATTAGCCTGCTAACCATCTACAGCGTTACCTCGGCAACGCCCCCTTCAATAACGCAAATGCCCCTTTATCTAAAACAGTTTTTTTGGATTCTGCTGGGGCTGATTGTTTTTCTGTTTTTTGCGACCGTTGATTATCATGAAACCATTCGATTTGCCTATCCGCTTTATATCTTCACGGTCATCCTTTTAATCCTCGTATTGGCAATCGGGCCATCCATTCAGGGGGCACAGCGATGGATTAAAATTGGGACGTTTACCTTTCAGCCTTCGGAGTTGGTCAAGGTCAGCACCTTGCTATTCTTGGCAAAATATTTCTCGGATCATCCTTCGAGTCAGGGCCTCAATATTCAAAGACTTTTTGCCCCGGCAGGATTACTGCTTGTTCCAACGCTTCTGATCTTAAAACAACCTGATTTAGGAACCGCGTTGGCCATATTGTCTATTTTTTTTAGCATCGTCTTTGTCATTGGGTTGCGGTCAAAATTCCTCATCTATTTGTCTTTGTTGTCTCTGATGATCATCCCTTTTGTCGGACAGATTTTATGGGGCGGGCTGAAACAATATCAACAAGACCGCATCACCACCTTTTTGAATCCAGCGGCGGACCCGATGGGGACAGGATGGCATATCATTCAGTCTAAAATTGCCATAGGCTCTGCTGGGTTTTGGGGGAAAGGGATGGGCGGCGGCACACAGAGTCAATTAAAATTCCTTCCTGAAAGGGCCACCGATTTTATTTTTGCTGTTTTCTCCGAAGAGTGGGGTTTTCGCGGTATTGTTGTTTTATTTATTCTTTTTGCATTTTTATGCTGGTGGGGAATTGATGTGGCGAATAAATCAAAAGATTTATTGGGGGTGTTAATTGCGGTAGGAGCAATCGGGCTGATCTCCTACTATTTTTTAGTGAATGTGGGGATGGTGCTTGGGGTGCTTCCGGTGGTGGGCGTCCCGCTTCCATTTGTGAGTTATGGGGGATCGGCCATGATTACGAACTTGGGGCTTTTAGGCCTTCTTTTGAATATCAAACTAAAACGGTTTGTCTTATTTCATTGAGGGAAATCAATATGGAGACGAGATTATGTCAAATGAGATTGTTATTAACGCAACCCCGGAAGAAACACGGGTTGCACTTTTAGAAAATAAAACATTAACGGAGCTTTATTTCGATCGGAAACAAGATCGGGGCATTCTGGGAAATATCTATAAGGGGGTGGTTGAGAAAGTACTGCCCGGTATGCAGGCGGCCTTTATTGATATTGGGACTGAAAAAGCGGCATTCCTTTATGTTGCAGATGTCATTGGGCAAGAAATAAATGCCCCGTTCCCTGAAGCGGAAGATGAGGTAGAATCCGTTGAGCTTACAGAAGACGCAAATGAGGGGGAAGAGGAGGGGGCTGACGTTGCGGAAGGAGCACCCCCACAGACAGGAGACGAATCAGGCACGGTCATTGCCCGTGTTAAGCGAAAGCATCACCAGAACATAGAAGACATGCTAAAACAGGGACAGGAGGTGGTCGTTCAGGTCTCAAAAGGGCCTATTGGAACAAAAGGCCCGCGGGTGACAACCTATATCTCCCTGCCGGGTCGGTATCTTGTGTATATGCCGCAGGTCAACCATCTAGGCATCTCTAAGCGGATTGGGGGGGACGAGGAACGGCATCGGTTGAAAGATATTATTTGTCGCTTAAGAAAACCGGGCACGGGCTATATTGTGCGAACCGTGAGCGAGGGCATGACAGAAACCGAGGTTAAAAATGACATCGAGTTTTTAGATTTGGTCTGGCAAAATTCTTTAAAAAGAAGGGACAAATTAAAAGCCCCCGCGCTTTTGCATACCGATTTAGATTTAGTCTTCCGAACAGCCCGCGATATGTTTACAAAAGAGATTGACCGCTTTGTCATTGACTCAAAGCCAGACTATGAACGGATTAAAGATTTTGTGGGAACCTCTCTTCCGTCGTTTGCTTCCCGTGTAGAGCTTTGGGAAAAGGATCAACCCATTTTTGAGGCGTATGGGCTGGAAGATGAGATTGTCCGGGCAAAAAATCGTCGTGTTTGGCTAAAATCGGGCGGTTATCTTGTGATTGATCGCGCAGAAGCGCTGACGGTTATTGATGTCAATACAGGCCGATTCGTCGGGAAGAAGGGTTTGGAAGAAACCATTTTCAAAACAAACATGGAGGCCGCAAAAGAGATTGCGTGGCAACTTAGGCTAAGGAACATTGGGGGAATTATCATTATTGATTTTATTGATATGAAAAAAGAGAAAAACAAGGAGAGCGTTTTTAACACACTTGTCCACGCCGTATCAACGGATAAGGCCAAAACGAATATCTTAAAAATCTCTGATTTAGGATTGGTCGAGATGTCTCGCGAACGAACACGAGAGGCGCTTTTAAGGGTCTTATGCGAACCTTGTACTTATTGTGAGGGAAAAGGATATATCAAGGCGCCCACCACAATCTGTTATGAGATTTTCAGAGAGATTCGCAGGCTTTCCCCTTCTGAAAGCGAGAAGAAAATTGTGGTTGCCGCGCATCCAACGATTGTGGGAATCCTGCAAGAGCAGGAGCATCACGGCATTGACGCAATAGAGCGGAGCCACCATAAAAAAATCATCCTGAAAGCCGATGCGAATTTTCACATAGAACAGTACGATATTTATTTGCTGTAGTTCAGGGAGGCGCTTTTATCGAATCCAATTCTCGATTTTAAGACCTAATTATAGAACCATGTCAATAATAACCATAAAAGACATGTCTGTCCTGAAAATTGTTTCAGCCATTGATCAGGTTGCGCGTCTTTTTTTAAATCCGGCGCATTCCCTTAGGCAAGAGGCCGAATTTGCGCTCATGCAAACCTGTTCTAAAGAAATGGCGCAATTTATAATAGAGGATTGTTTTTCCCAATTGACTTCTCGTTCATTACTGCGACTATTGGAGGAAGAGCTAGGAGACCCTTTGATATTAGACACGTTTCGGCCAAAACGAAATGGGGGTGGCGCAACAAGGGCTTATGGCCCTCAAATGATTACCCATATTTTGCCCGGAAATATTCCCAGCATCTCTGTCATCAGTTTGGTCTGTGCCCTTTTAGTAAAGTCGGCGTCCATTGCTAAAATAAGCGCAAAATCCTCTTCCCCGTCTTTTCCAACCCTTTTCGTTAAAGGATTGCAATCGGTGGATGAGACCCTTGCACAATCAATCACGCTCACTTCATGGGAACACGAACAGACCCACGAAATGACCAATGCCTTTCATCGTGCCGAGCTTGTGATTCTCTATGGATCGGATCAAACGATTGAGACGTTGCGGCCCCATATCCCACCTGCGACGCGGGTCATTGTTCATGGCCCAAAAGTAAGTCTTGGTATTGTTGCGCGAGAGGAAATTTCACGGCAGGTTGCACAGGATGCGGCTTATGATATTGCCCTCTACGATCAAGCAGGATGCCTCTCTCCCCATGTCTACTATGTAGAGGAGGTAGGAGCGACCACCCCAATTGAATTTGCTCAATGGGTGGCCGAGGCGCTAGAAAAAAGTCCTCTGCCCAAGGGGGTTGTCTCGCTAGAAGAGGCCTCGGCCATTCAACAGTTGCGCGGAGCCATTCCGTTAAAAGGCGGGGCCGTCTTTGCGTCTAAAGAAGGAGTAGATTGGACGGTGCTCTACGACCCGGATTCTGCCTTCTCCCCCTCCCCTTTAGGAAGAACCGTTTGGATAAAACCGATTAAAGCGCTTTCGGATATGGGGGCTTACCTAAAACCAATTGCCCCCTATTTGCAAGCCGTTGGCATTGCTGTCTCCGCAACACGAACTGCGGAACTCCTCAATCAGCTTGGTTTATTAGGGGCCTGTCGTATCTGTCCTATTGGAAAGATGCAAAAGCCGCCTTTGACTTGGCATCATGACGGCCGATTCCGCATTTTAGACCTGCTCCGCTTTGTGGATTGGGAGGGGGCACCGTGCCCCTGCGGGAATACCGGCCTCGTTGGGCCGGTGGGAAAGGGAGGGGAATAATTTACCA
>CAYJXH010000034.1:0-10702 GCA_964373975.1 uncultured Nitrospirota bacterium
CCGCATCTAATCTGGTCAGACCTTTTGGAATATCGGTGGGCCATCCTTGCTGAACTGTTCTGCCTCTTTGCTACATCGCATGGAGTAACGCATCTGGCACTGGCCCCATTTGGTTTGGCCTCAATAGAACCTGCCGCTACCTGCGCGTTTGAACAAATGGCCTTTATGAATCCTTCCCCTATCCCAAGCCGCATTGACAATGTAGATTCCGCATCGGCCACTGCTTTGCGTGCGGCTGGTTTTACGGTAACGCAAGGGACGTCTGATTATCTTTATTTGCGGGATGAGATTGTAAATCTTTCTGGCAATAGGTTTCATTCGCAGAGGGGGGCTTACAATCAGGCGGCGCGTTTGAAGCCTACGCTCCGCCCCTTTTCACAATTGGACAGCGAAAACTGTCTGGCCCTTTTTGACCAATGGGCGGCAAACCCAGTTTCAGAATCTAATGATTCTCTCAATCGTATGATGCGAGAAGATGCCCGATTTGCGCATCAGGCCGCCATGAAAGGATATACTGCGCTTGGCTTAACGGGGCGGATTGTTGAGGTGGAGCAAGTCATTACAGGTTATACGTTTGGATTCCCGCTCTCGCAGGAAACTTTTTGTGTTCTTTTGGAGATTACCAATAAAAGAATTCGCGGATTATCTGCATGGCTCTTTCGCGAGTTTTGCCGTGAACTTTCGTCATACACTTTTATTAACACCATGGACGATTCTGGTCTTCCGCAACTTGCCCAGACCAAGTCATTATGGAATCCTATTCGCATGATACCCTCCTATACAGTAACCCTTTAGCTTTTTAAAATTAGACTAATGAGCATAAAAGACTTTCCATGGGACACCCCCATTCAATATCTGAAAAAAGTAGGTCCCAAAAGGGCATTCCTCTTTGGAAAACTTAACATCAATACCGTTGAAGACCTAATCACTTTTCTTCCCTTTCGATACGAAGACCGAACACAAATACAAAAAATCGGAGAGGTTATTGCGTCCGCAGATACGTTCCAGACCCTGTTGGGCGAAATTCAATCGGTCTCTCTTATTGCGGCGTCTCGGCTCAAAATTATAGAGATAGCCGTTCGGGATGAAACAGGCATCATTCACGCAAAGTGGTTTAATCAGCCTTACTTAAAGAATATCTTTAAGGAGGGACAGCAAATCATGTTAAGCGGGAAGGTACGCATGAACCACTTTAGGGGAACACATTTAGAAATGGAATCCCCGCAATACGAGATGGCCTCTGCCGAAGAGGAAAATCTGCATACTGGGCGAATTGTTCCAATCTACCATGAGACAAACGGCCTTACGAGTAAACAGATTCGCTCCATTATAAAAACAGTTCTTGATCAGTATAGAGAAGCCATTCCTGAATTTCTTCCCCTTGCTCTGATCGAAAAATACAACATGGTATCCCTGTCAGAAGCAATTTGTGAATGCCACTTCCCATCTTCTCATGTCTCTCTTGCCCTTTTAAATGCTGGCCAAACCCTGCCGCATCAGCGTTTGGCATTTAACGAACTGTTTTTGTTGGAGATGGGCTTGGCGCTTCGCAAAAAATCGGTTACGACGCGTGAAAAGGGAATTGCATTTAATACCACTTCAAATTATGTAGTGAAATTAAAAGCGCGGCTCCCTTTCCAACTGACCTCTGCGCAGGAAAAGGTCTTTGCTGAAATCCGTGAGGATATGGCATCGGTTTATCCCATGTATCGTTTGCTTCAGGGCGATGTCGGTTCTGGAAAAACGCTTGTCGCGTTCATGGCGATTTTGGTTGCGCTTGAAAATAACTATCAAGCCGCGCTGATGGTTCCGACCGAAATTTTAGCCGAGCAACATTTTCAATCTCTGAAAGAACACTGTGATGCGTTCGGTCTTTCTCTGCTTCTTTATACATCGGACATGAAGAAGAAGGAGAAGGATCAGGCGTTAGCCCGCATGGAATCAGGGGAAGCCTCTTTGGTAATTGGAACACACGCCCTGATTCAAGATCAGGTCTGCTTTAAAAACTTAGGCTTGGTGGTGGTGGACGAACAGCACAAGTTTGGCGTATTGCAAAGGGCACGGCTTTCTCAAAAGGGAGTGCGTCCCGATATTCTGATTATGACTGCGACCCCTATTCCCAGAACCCTTGCCCTGACTGTCTATGGCGATCTGAACCTATCGGTGATTGATGCCCTGCCACCCGGTCGGCCTCCGATTCAAACACGTCTATTTAGCGGCAAAAATCGGCCACAGGTCTATCAATACTTAGAGCAGGCGTTTAGTGCGGGTCGTCAGGCGTATCTTGTTTGTCCTTTGGTGGAAGAATCGGAAACGCTTGATTTAAAGGCGGCGACCACGCTGGCCGAAACGCTTCAGAAAGAGATTTTTCCGAATCGCAAAGTGGGGCTTCTGCATGGGAGACAAAAACGTGCAGAGAAAGAGCAAACGATGCGGGCGTTCTATGAAGGGGGCATTGATTTGTTGGTTGCGACTACCGTAATTGAAGTGGGTATTGATTTGCCGAACGCCACGGTGATGGTGATTGAACACGCGGAACGATTTGGTTTAGCCCAACTCCATCAGCTTCGAGGGCGGGTAGGGCGGGGCGCAAAGCAGTCGTATTGTTTTCTCATTGCCGAATACCCGCAATCTGCCGATGCAAAGGCGCGTCTTCAAGTGATGCAAAAAAGTTCAGATGGGTTTATAATCGCCGAGGAGGATTTAAAAATTCGAGGTCCCGGTGAGTTTTTTGGAACGCGGCAGGCGGGGTTGCCGGAACTAAAAGTAGCAAACCTCGTTCGGGATGTTCAGATTTTAGAGAAAGCAAGGGAAGAAGCATTTTTATGGATTGAGCATGACCCATCTCTTGATCAATTAAATAGCCGTTCCCTTCGCGATGCCCTTGAGAGAAAGTGGAAGGGCAAGATCGAGATGCTCGCGTCTGGGTAGGGGCAGAAGACCAATAAAAATCATGGCGTATATCAAATTTAAAAAATGGGTTTCTTCCTGTGAAGCAACTAGGTTGTATCAGGACTTTATTCAGGGTGTTTCTATTGTTCGCATAAAACTGGCGCTCTTTCCTGAACAAGCCTTTATGGCGATGGAGAAAATTCGCCTTCAGCACCGCCTCCTTCGAATTCGTAAACGGCTTTTTTCTGCCTATCGAAGGTTAGGAGAACAGGGTTTAAATTATCAAGGGGTAGAAGAAGTCGCGCTAGAGCGCCGCATGCAGATTGAACAGTGCTATCAACAAATTGAGAAGATATTAAAGGATCGAAATCAGGTTTTAGATGAAATAGAACAGGTCGTTAGCGAAACACCGCATGAGGGAGAGATCAAGAATGCTGAATAAGTGTCAGGCAGAGGTAGTTGCCGTATTGGATTTAACACATGATGTAAAAGAAATTCGCCTCAAACTCATTGATCCGCCTTACCTTGATTTTACGGCAGGCCAGTATATTACGATTGAGATTACCGAAATGAAACCGGATAGGGTAACAGGTGTTCTTACCCCTCATTTGAAGAATAGGCCCTATTCCATTGTTTCTTCTCCGAAAGAGAGATCGGAGATCATCCTTTGTACGAATCGGGTAGGGAATGGGCCTGGGTCATCAAGGCTTCATTCTCTCATGCCTAACGATTTGTTAGATTACTTTGTTCCAATGAGTTACTTTAAGGTGCATGAAGAAGACACAACCGCACTCCTTTTTGTAGCGACTGGAACGGGGATTGGCCCTCTTAAATCAATGATAGCGCATCTTCTACAGAGCAAGTGTCATCGCCCCATACTTCTTTATTGGGGGCTTCGCATGGAAGAAGACCTCTATTATCAGGAAGAATTAAAAGCATGGTCTAAAGCTTATCCACATTTTCAATATATCACGACCCTCTCTCAACCTTCTCCCGCGTGGCAGGGCATGCGTGGGCGTGTGACAGGTATTATAAAGCGGATGGAAAAAGTGGATAATCTTTCTGCCTATCTTTGTGGAAACGGTGAGATGATTAGAGAGGTTCGAGAAATTCTTCTGTCAAAAGGGATGGAGAAAAAATCAATTCATTTCGAGAAATTCTTTTAAATGTTAAAAGTAGAATACCCTATTAACGACAAGATATTTGTATGGCGTTGAATGGGATAGGCCGTATTGTTATGCAATGGCTTTTTAAATTTTTACGCTTTGCATTTCTCACCCTTGTTTTTGCGTCCTGTGTGAACCCGATGGATGCAATATCCATCCAATCCTATATTCTTAGGGATCGTGTCGTTGTGACCGACCATGTTTTAATGAAAAAGGCGCTCTATGTTGCCTTCTTGCTCCCTTTGCCTCGATTACAAATAAAGGTCAAGGGAACACTATGGAATGGGGAAAAGAAGGTCGCTGAGACAACAATCCAACCACTCGATGAAGCAAGCGGAACGATTGTTTTTGACCTCCCTTATGAAATTCCCGATGGGCAGTATTTTATTAAGTTACAAGCTTTCTCCGACAGGGGAGACCCCATTGCGACGGGAACGCTTGCGATTCAAAGGTCAGCACTGAAGATGTTTTTTGAACCTGAAAAGAAGGCAACGCGCAAAACATTAACAGAAGTCCCGCCTCCTTTTGAAGCAGAAGGATTCAATATTGCCCCGAATGAAAAGGGGTTTATCGTTTTCTCCCGCACGCCCTTAAAGTATGTATTTCCAAAAAGCCGCCCTCAAAAATCAGAGATCATTGAAAGATTTTCTATTCAGGTCGCAAGAAATGAATTTGAATCCATTCCTTTTTCAATATATCCACTGCGATCTCTTGGCGTAATGCGCGTATCCGTAAGCGATCTTACGGGGTCTCATGGTCGCATTCCGAAAGAAGCAATAGAGGTTGCCACGATCACCAGCGTGGATGAGGGGGTGGGTTTTCCTGAAGGATATTTTCGGAAGTTACCGACTGTCATTTTGCCGGGAAATAAAGCTGTCATTGAAAAGGGGCAGGTTCAGAGTTTTTGGCTGACACTCAAGGTAGAGAGAAACATCGCTCCGGGTGATTACGCGGGGGAAGTGGTTATACAAACCTCACAGAAAATAAAAATACCGATTCAGGTTCGTGTTCTGCCGATCACGTTTGAAGATATTCCGGGCATCCAATACTTTATGCTGTCTACGTATGAGATGACCGAGCTTGTTATGCCGTGGAGCAACGCTTACAAAGAGAAAATCTATCAATCGGCCGTCAACGTATATAAAGATTATAAAGATCACGGCATGACCACGCTTGCGCCGGCATCGCCCTTTGTGCTTTTTCGAGATGAAAACGGCCGGTACCGTTTGGACGATATTCTTGCGAGCATTCGTGCGGGGGCCGAACTTGGTTTTCGGAATCCGATTATTTGGTATATGGGGCAACTGATACAAACGGCAAAACCCAAGCACCCCGGCAATATCGTTGGGTTTGATCCGGATGTGCATCTTCACCGCTTAAAGACGATTGTTGAAACGATCTTGGCTTACACACAGAAAAACGGATGGCCTGATGTTCTTTTTCTACCGATTGATGAATCCGATGATACCTCTTCTGACCCACAAGGAAAACGCCAGAAGATAACCCCTTTGTTGTTGCAGGCGATTGCTGAATCGGGCGGAAAGAGCGTTCTGACGAGACAACGGATAAATCCTGCTCCGCCCCATTATTTAATATCGGGTATTTTTGATGCGGGGCAATTGCGAAAGGCCAAAAGCCAAGGGGTTCCCTATTTTGTTTATAACAATGATGTAACACTGCGTTGTGACAATCCGGCTTTTGCCCGCTATATATATGGTTACTATACATGGCGTAATCAGATTGACGGGATGTCCTCATGGACATTTCAGACCACGCAAAATTCCCGTGGACGCCCCACTGCCGATACCATAGATAAAGATGTGTTCCTTGCCTATCCTCATCCCAACGGTCCTCTTTCGACACTCAAATGGGAAGCCATTCGCGAAGGGATTGATGACCACAAAGCAATCTATCAGTTGGTCATGCGGAAGTCTTTGCTTGCGAAAAAGGGGATGGATGTCGCTCGATATGATCAATTGCTTTCTGCCATTCGTGAAAGGTCAAAAGAGGAAGTGGCGTGTCAATTTGATGCAAAGGAGGATTCAGCGTGGTTGCAGGAATACAGGGAAAAGGTGGTTGCGATGGTTGTCGAGGCCGATCAAAGATTATAATGCGTGTATCAATAACGAAATTATGCTAATATCCCTTTAAGATTTTATGAATGCCATTATATTAGCGGGAGACCGCAAGGCCGCGCTTCCTTTCTGCGGTATCAGCAAAGCCTTTCTTCTTTTAGAGGGATGGCCCCTCTTTATCCATGTTATAACGGCACTGAACCAATCCCCCAGCATCGAAACCATTTATATTGTCGGCCCGCGTAACGCCATTATGGCGGCACTCGAAAAATCGCTTTCAGCGTTCCTGTTTACCAAGAAAATTGAGGTGTTGGAGCAAAAAGAAAGTCTGCTTGCAAACAGCGTGTATGCTTATGAATATGCTTCCGGGGGAGAAAATAAAAATCCCGCGCTTTTTTTACCTGCGGATATCCCGCTTGTGACCTACGAAGAAATCGAGGCGTTTATTGCGATGTCAGACATGAATCAATACGATTATTGCCTTGGGGTGACCTCCGAGAAACATTTAAAACAATTCTATCCAAAGATAAAAGCAAAGATAAAAGAATGTGGCATTAAAATGCCCTATCTCTATTTAAAGGATCATGTTTATCGCATGAACAATCTGCACATCGCGCGATTGCCTTCTCAACATGGCGCATCAATGCTTCAAACGATCTACAATCATCGCCGTCAAAAAAATATCTGGAATCGGGTAGGCATGATCTACGCGCTCTTTACGGCGGGTCATGCCCGCGCACTGCTCTTGCTCTATATGCTCGCGCAAGCGGCTGTGTTGTGCGTGCGATTTGGATTGCAGGGCATCGCCAATATATTTCGCAAACCAATCTTACTCAATCAGGTGGAAGCAGAAGTATCTTCTTTGTTGCGAATGCGCTTCAAGGCCGTTGAAATAAATGTAGGAGGGGCCGCGTTAGACATTGACGATGAGACAACCTACAAAACAATGGTTGCGGCGTTTAGAAAATGGCATGAAGCCCTCCTGCCAAAAGAAAAGGCAAAAGAAAAGGAAAGTGGTCACCAACATGCGGCTTGTCCTTTTCAGGCAGAGTGTCACGGCGTTCCGACAGCGCAAGCCTCCACGCTAAGTCTTCTCTGAGAAAAAACGTGGAAGGTCTCGAATGGAGACCATGCCGATAATGTCTCGAATGGAGAGGATGCCGATAATTTTGCCTGCCTCGGTGACAACAAGGTGGCGAATTCCTTGGGCCGCCATGATCTTATTTGCTTCGCGGAGAGAAGCCGTTTTATCAACATCAATAATTGGCGCGTTCATAATGGCACCCACCTGAAGTGTCTCCGGGGAGAGATGACATCCAACCACCTTGCGAACGAAATCCGTTTCTGTAACAATTCCGATTTCTTCTCCTGCCGATGTGATGATTAAAGAACCGATCTTTTCAGCCGCCATTTTTTTTGCGGCCTCTTTCACAGAAGCCGTTTTCTCAATGGTATGAATATCGCGGTGCATCAAGATCGTCAGGGGTTCAAATATGTCGGTCATTTCAGTCAGAGGGCCATCGGGGTCTTCTAAAAAATGACATACCAAGTCGCGGACAGAGAGCAGGCCGACGATCTTTTCGTTCGCAGGGGACGTTCCCCCCGCAGAGGACGTTCCTCTCGCAGGGGACGTTCCTCTTTCAGAAACTGCCAGATGACGAACGCCATTAAAGTGCATGAGGTGGTTTGCGTCGCGGGGCAATTTTTCAATATCAATTTCAATGAGGGGTGAAGCAATGCTAGCGGCAGAGGTCTCGCCCAAGGGAAGACCGCCAGCAATGGCTTTGCGGACAAAGTCCGTCTCGGTGATAATGCCGGTAAAGTGGGCATTATCCTCAATGAAGATTGATCCGATCTTGGACAATTGCATTTCCCTTGCCGCGTCGAAAAGGGAAACTGCCGTGCCTATTTTTTTAATATCGTATTGTGTTAATTTTCTTAAAGACATTTTTCTAGCGGGATCATATCGAACATTCCTTCACCTGTCAATCGGTAGGCAGTGGTTCATCCTATAAAAATAATGATCTGCGCGGAAGAGAGTTGTTCGAGGGGTAGACATATTTAAAATAAATCTTTACAATGTTAAAAATTCATGGAGACAGAATAAATGGACTTAATGTTTTATCTGGTAGCGGTTGTCCTGACGATTGCGGCCGTCATGGGGGTGGTCTTGCTCCATGTCGCCTATATCACCTATTTTGAAAGAAAGATCTTGGGAGACATGCAGGATCGCATGGGGCCGATGGAGGTCGGCTTTCACGGACTACTACAGCCCATTGCCGACGGCCTAAAACTTTTCTTCAAAGAAGATATTATTCCCACCGGCGCGAATAAGATCATCTTTACGGCGGCGCCTATTTTGGTCTTGGTTCCCGCGCTCATTGGTTTTGCCGTTATTCCGTTTGGCCGAGATTCTTTTACAATCGGCCCTATTACCCTCCATCCTATTATCACAGATGTCAATATCGGTATTCTTTACATTCTTGCCTTTGCCTCTTTGGGGGCATACGGCGTTCTGCTTGGGGGCTGGGCATCCAACAGTAAATATTCCTTGTTGGGAGGACTTAGGTCCGCCGCGCAGGTTATTAGCTATGAACTGCCATTGGGATTGGCCTTGGTCGGCCCCATTCTTTTATCTGGATCGCTTTCGATGGTCAATATGACTGCCGCGCAATCGGGTGGGGCATTGCATTGGTTTATACTGGTTCAGCCAGTGGCCTTTTTTATCTATGTTATTTCGGCGATTGCGGAAACCAACCGACTTCCTTTTGATCTGCCCGAAGCGGAGAGCGAATTGGTTGCCGGTTTTTTTACAGAATATTCTGGAATGCGATTTGCCTTTTTCTTCTTGGCAGAATATGCCAATATGATTTTAACCTCTTGTGTCGCAACCGTTGTATTTTTAGGGGGATGGCACGCGCCGCATCCCTCGTTAGAGTTTATTCCGCCGATTTTTTGGTTTCTGGGAAAGGTTTACTGTTTTCTCTTTTTCTATATCTGGATTCGGGCCACACTGCCGCGGTTGCGGTTTGACCAACTCATGGCATTTTGCTGGAAGATTATGTTGCCGCTTGGATTAGCCAATATACTCATTACGGCAATCGTGTTTTATTTTATCAAAAACAACTAAAAGGTCGTTATGGAAACTGTCGTAAAATGGCTTCGTAATATATTTTTCGCAGAGATTGTGCAAGGTCTTCGCCTTACGTTTAAACATATTTTTGTCAAAGAGATTACCGATTTATATCCGCACCAAAAACGCGTTCTTCCCGCAGGGTACCGAGGTGTGATTGTGCATCTTCGTTATGATGATGGCACGGAAAAATGTGTTGGGTGCTCTTTGTGTGAAGCCGCCTGTCCCTCGCATTGCATTACCGTTGTCTCCGCAGAAGACCCCCAAATTCCCCAGAGGCGTTTTGCCAAGGAATATATTCTGGATGTCACCAAGTGTGTTTTTTGTGGATTTTGCGTTCAGGCCTGTCCGGTGGATGCGTTGGCCTCAAGCCCAGAATATGAAATGGCCACTGGCAATAAACGCGAGTTGATGATGGATAAAGCGGGAATGTTGGCATTGGGAGATCGTTATTTTCCTGATCGCGCAAAACGCCCCCCCTACACGGAAGATCGCTTTGCCTTTTTTAATAAGTTAAAAACAGCAGAATTTCCAAAGTCTCATCAATCCGCAACGACCACGGTGGGGGGGGCTTCGTGATTCCACAGGCGTTGTTTTTTTATTTTGCGGGAATGACTGTTTTGTCTGCCATTGTGGCTGTTGCCGCGCCGAACTTGGTTTTTAGCGCATTATCTTTGCTGGTCACATTTATTCATATTGCGGGGCTTTATATCCTGCTTCATGCCGAGTTTGTCGCGGCGGTTCAGATTATTGTTTACGCTGGGGCCATCTTGGTGCTCTATCTTTTTGTGCTGATGTTGTTTAATCCAAAGTCAGAACTCGCAGGGAACGGTGCCCCGTTTTATCTTCACCAGCAATTTCCTGTGGCTATTTTTTTAGGCCTTGTGCTATTTGGATTGATGGTCTTGGCCGTCTTTCGCACTGAAATACTGGGGCAGAAAAACGTAACGATTGCTACGAAGGCGTTGCCCGCGCTTGCTGGAAATACGCAAACGATTGGCAATGCCCTCTACACTGACTTTATTTTTCCTTTTGAAATAGCCTCGTTTATCTTACTGGTGGCACTCATTGGTTCTGTCCTTCTTGCAGGAAGACATTTGGAGAGGAAAAGGTAATGGTCCCCCTTGAATGGTATCTCGTGGTTGGCTTTTTATTATTTGCTATTGGCGTTGTTGGGGTCTTGGTGCGCCGATCCATTATCATGGTACTTCTTTCTATTGAACTGATGCTCAATTCTGCTAACATTACATTTATTGCTTATGCGTACTATCTTCAAAATATCACAGGCCAGATCATGGTATTTTTTATTTTAATGATGGCGGCCGCCGAGGTTGCTTTGGGTCTGGCTTTGGTGATTGCGCTATACCGTGTACGCGCGACACTCAATGTGGATGACATCAATTTATTGAAGGGGTAATCTTGCGATTACCTGTGCT
>CAYJXH010000035.1:0-3825 GCA_964373975.1 uncultured Nitrospirota bacterium
ACGGTGACGGAATCCGACCTCAACTATGAGGGAAGTATTACCGTGGATCAACTGTTGATGGACGCGGCACAGATACTTCCTTTTGAGCAGGTCATGGTCTCCAATCTGAATAACGGGGAACGGTTTGCAACCTATGTCATCGCGGGTGAAAAAGGATCGGGATCAATTTGTCTAAACGGCCCAACCGCGCGCAAAGGGGTTGTGGGCGATCGCGTCATTATTTTTTGTTACGCCTATTACAATAAGGAAGAACTCGCGTTGTTCAAGCCGATTGTCGTAGGCGTGGACGGCAAAAATAAAATAACTGAAATAAAAGATAGGATAAAGTGAGCTTTACAAGCCAGACCGTTCATGAACTTCATGATGCGGTTTTAGCAAAAAAGGTTTCTGCCCGTGAACTAACGGAGGCGTTTTTAAAGCAGATTGATCAGGCAGAGTTAAAGATTCATGCTTACAATACGCTAACGCCAGAAACAGCGCTGGCAGACGCCGACCGAATAGATTCCTTACTGGCGCGAGGAGAAACTGTCGGCCCCCTTGCCGGGGTGCCCATTGCCCTGAAAGACAATCTATGCACGCTAGGAATTGCCACCACGTGCTCCTCCAAAATATTAGAAAATTTTATTCCTCCTTACGATGCCACGGTGGTCACCCGTTTAAAAAGCGCGGGGGCGATTACGCTGGGCAAAACCAACATGGACGAGTTTGCCATGGGGTCTTCAACGGAGAATTCCGCTTATGAAAAAACACGAAACCCTTGGGATATCTCACGCATTCCGGGAGGATCTTCCGGCGGCTCTGCCGCCGCCGTGGCCGCATCCTTTGCTTGTGCCGCGCTCGGCTCGGATACCGGAGGATCCATCCGCCAGCCCGCCGCCCTATGCGGTGTTCTGGGGCTAAAACCAACTTACGGCCGCGTCTCGCGCTACGGCCTCATTGCCTTTGCCTCTTCGTTGGATCAAATTGGCCCATTAACGCGCGATGTCACCGATATGGCCATCCTCATGAATGTTATTGGCGGACACGACCCCCTCGACGCAACCTCCGTCAATATCCCAATGCCCGACCTCACGCAAAATCTCTTAGACGGAATAAACGGCATACGGATAGGAATGCCCAAAGAATATTTTATGGGGGGGGGAATGGACGAAGCCGTGGAAGGCGCCGTATCGTCAGCCATAAAGCAGTTTGAAAAGCTCGGCGCAAAAATCGTAGAGGTCTCCCTGCCGCATAGTGAATATGCCGTTGCGACTTACTATCTTTTGGCAACCGCAGAGGCCTCCTCCAATCTCGCCCGTTACGACGGGGTGCGATACGGACATCGCGCGGGAAACCCCAAAGACCTTTTAGAGATGTACATGAAAAGCCGTCAAGAGGGGTTTGGGCCAGAAGTAAAACGACGCATTATGCTGGGGACTTACGCCCTTTCATCGGGTTACTACGATGCCTATTACAAAAAGGCACAGCAGGCGCGCACCCTTATTAAAAACGATTTTGATGAGGCATGGAAGCAGGTTGATCTCATTTTAGCGCCCACCACGCCAACCCCTGCATTTCGATTTGGAGAAAAAACGGACGACCCCTTGCAGATGTATCTTTCAGATATCTTCACCATCTCCGTGAATCTCGCCGGAATTCCCGCTATTTCTCTCCCGTGCGGTTTTTCAAAAGAGAATCTCCCAATAGGCTTACAGCTTATGGGGAGGCCCTTCGATGAGGCAACAATTTTAAAATCTGCTTTTGCATTTGAACAAGAAACTGATTTTCATAAACGGAGGCCCAGTCTAATATGATTTATTTTGCGTACGGCTCAAACATGGAACCATCCCAAATGCAAACCCGCTGTCCCGAGCATACTATTTTGGGGACAGCTTGTCTTGCTCATTACACATTGGCATTTACACGCTGGTCTCGCTCATGGAATTCAGGCACAGCCGATATTCTTCCAGAGAAGGGGAAAGAGGTTTGGGGAATACTCTACAACCTGACATTCGAGAATCTTCGGCGGGTAGATAAATTCGCGGATTATCCAACCTCGTATGTGCGTCAGGATGTCATGGTAAAACAGGGCAAAGAGCTACTTCCGGCGTTCACATACATTGCTGTACGGCAGGGGATTTTCGCGCCCTCCAAAGCCTATCTCAATAAAATGGTTTTGGGCGCAACGGAAAATAAAATACCCAACCACTATATAGAAGTTTTAAAAGCCATTGAGACACACGATTGAGGGGTCACGCGACCCCGGGCGATAGAGGCGATACGACGATAATAATATGCAATCCATTTTAGAAAAATACGAACCTGTCATTGGGCTTGAAGTTCATCTTCAGGTTGCGGTTGCGACAAAGATATTTTGCGGCTGTTCTACCTTGTTTGGACAAGCGCCTAACACGCAGGTCTGTCCTGTTTGTCTAGGCCTTCCCGGATCACTGCCGGTACTGAATCGTGAAGTTGTTGTACAAGGAATTAAGATGGCACTTGCAACAAATTGCGAAATTTTGCCCCTCGCTCGTTTCGCGCGAAAAAACTATTTTTATCCCGACCTTCCCAAAGGGTATCAGATATCCATGTACGAACTCCCACTGTGTGAACGTGGATTTATCGAAATCGTGGTCAATGGCATTCCGAAAAAAATTGGCCTCACGCGTATCCACATGGAGGAAGACGCAGGCAAAAGCCTTCATGAGGGATTAGGCGGCACGGCCTCTGCGGGGGGAAGCCATATTGATCTCAATCGCGCGGGCGTTCCTTTGCTTGAAGCGGTGAGTGAACCCGACTTGCGAACCCCGGAGGAAGCAGTTGCCTATCTCAAAAAACTGCATGAGATTGCAATCTACACAGGGGCCTCCGATGCCGACATGGAAAAAGGAAATTTCCGATGTGACGCGAACATCTCTTTAAGACGCGTAGGGGAGCAAAAATTTGGCACGCGTGCGGAAGTTAAAAATATGAACTCGTTCCGATATGTGCAAAAAGCGTTGGAATATGAGATAGAACGGCAGGCGGCTATTTTAGATAGCGGAAAGAGTGTCATTTTAGAAACACGGCTCTGGGACACAAAGCGGGGCGCCACCTTCTCCATGCGCAGTAAAGAAGAGGCGCACGATTACCGCTATTTCCCAGAACCCGACTTGGTTCCGTTACAAATAAGCGCCCAATGGATTGATGAGATCAAAAGCAAAATGCCGGAGATGGCCGATGCGAAACGAGATCGGTTTATGCGCCATTATCTGATTCCAGAATACGATGCGATTATTCTCACCTCATCGAAAAATCTTGCCGACTTTTTTGAAAGTGCTGTGGCAATGTATGGTGAAGGCAAAGAAAAGGCGAAGATTGTAAGCAATTGGATTATGGGCGATCTCTTAAGAGAGTTAAAAAACGACCACAAAGAAATCGAGGATGTCCTTTTTCAACCGCAAGACCTAGCCCATCTATTGGAAATGATTGACGCTGGTAAAATAAGCGGCAAAATCGCAAAAACGGTTTTCGAGGAGATGTATCAATCGGGAGCGCGGCCAGACAAGATTGTAGAAGAAAAAGGCCTGTCACAAGTCAGTGATGAATCGGCGCTGGAAAAAACAATTGACACAATCATCGCGGCCAATCCAAAAGAAGTCGCGGGGTTTATCTCCGGCAAGGTCAAGCTCATGGGGTTCTTTGTCGGCGAAGTAATGAAGCAGACCCAAGGCAAGGCGCATCCGGGAAAGGTGAACGAACTGCTTAAGAAAAAACTTTCTTCTCCCGTTTCTTAACCTATTCTCCCCCGAAAAATAGCATCAGCAACGCGGGCCACACGCGCCATTTCAGTAACATTATGAACCC
>CAYJXH010000035.1:3925-10613 GCA_964373975.1 uncultured Nitrospirota bacterium
AGAATCGGCACCCCCAGAGGGAGAAAATCTGAAAGCTGATTGATCAGCGTCAAGTTATGATTCACTGTTTTTCCAAAACCAATTCCGGGATCAATGACAAGTCGCGTTTTAGAAATCCCCCCCTCCATAGCATACCTTATTTGATTTTCTAAAAAATCGTAAACCTCACGAACGACATTGCCATATCGTGGACACTTTTGCATGGTTTGGGGTGTTCCTTTTGAATGCATGAGAATCAATCCTGCCTTGGATTTTGCCGCAATCGCGCCCATCTTGGGATCACGCGTTAATCCGCTGATGTCGTTAATGATTGAGACACCATAATCCATGGCCTGTCGGGCAACCTCTGCCTTTGTCGTATCAATAGAAAGCGGGATTTTTATTTTTTTGGAAAGTGCCGCAATGACAGGCAAGACGCGCCGCAACTCTTCTTCTTCCGAGACGGGTGAGGCATTAGGACGCGTGGACTCACCGCCAATGTCAATGATATCCGCGCCGTCTTGCTCCATGCGAAGGGCCTGTTCTATGGCTTGCTTGGCAGACATAAAAAGCCCGCCATCTGAAAACGAATCTGGGGTAACATTCAATATCCCCATGATCAGGGTATGTTTTCTAAGATTGAGGCAATAGGTGCCGCACTGCCAGAGGGGATGTGGATTGGGGGTTTTAGAAAGTGCCGATTTTGTCATTTCGACCCAAGGGAGAAAGCCTGCGCACGGAACAGATTCCTCACATCCGTTCGGAATGACAAGGGCTTGGATTCCTTCACGAACGCACCGGCTATTTTCTATGCGGACGCGGCAACAGGCGTTTCGACATCCTGCAAAATGAAGGAACCAATAATATTATCTATCTCCGGGCCATCTAAAGACTCTTTCTCCAGAAGTGCTTCGGCAAGGGCAACCAGCGAACGCATGTGTTGCTTCATTAAAGTCTTGGCCCGTTCATAGTTTTCAACGATAAGGCCTCTGACCTCTCTATCAATATCAATGGCTGTCGCCTCTGAAAAATCACGATGTTGGGAAATCTCCCGGCCCAAGAAAATCTCCTGCTCTTTTTTTCCAAATGTCAGCGGCCCCATCTTTTCACTCATTCCCCATTCACAGACCATTTTTCGCGCAAGATCAGTCGCCCTTTCAATATCGTTCCCGGCCCCTGTAGTAATATGTTTTAGCACCAATTCCTCCGCCACGCGGCCACCCATCATAATGGCAATCGTGTTGTAGAGATATTCCTTGCTGTAATTGTGCCGATCGTCCGTCGGTAACTGCATGGTCAATCCCATCGCTCGGCCGCGCGGAATAATCGTGACTTTATGAATAGGGTCGGTTCCCGGAATGAGTTTGGCAATTAAGGCATGTCCGGCCTCATGGTATGCGGTAATCTTCTTCTCTGCCTCGGTGATGACCATGCTGGTACGTTCCACCCCCATGAGCACTTTGTCCTTAGCGACTTCAAAATCGGACATCAGCACTTCCGTTCTCTCTTTACGAGCGGCAAAAAGGGCGGCCTCGTTGATAAGATTTTCAAGGTCAGCGCCAGAGAATCCGGGCGTTCCTCTGGCAATCGTTTCCAACGTAACATCCTTTGCCATGGGAACCGTATCTTTTGTATGCACTTTCAGGATTTCCAAACGGCCTTTAATGTCGGGACGATTAACGACAATCTGCCGATCAAATCGGCCGGGGCGCAATAGCGCCGGATCAAGCACATCGGGCCTATTGGTTGCGGCAACCAAGATAACGCCCGCAGAGGTTTCAAAACCGTCCATTTCAACCAAGAGCTGATTGAGTGTCTGCTCTCGTTCGTCGTGGCCACCGCCTAATCCCGCACCGCGATGCCTCCCAACCGCATCTATTTCATCAATAAAAATAATACAAGGCGCCTGCTTTTTGCCTTGCTCAAACAGGGCGCGCACACGAGAGGCACCGACCCCAACAAACATCTCGACAAAGTCCGATCCAGAAATAGAGAAAAACGGAACCCCGGCCTCGCCCGCAATCGCCTTGGCCAAAAGGGTTTTCCCTGTTCCGGGAGGCCCCACAATCAAAACCCCTTTTGGAATTCTTCCACCCAACTTTTGGAACTTAGGCGGGTCTTTCAGAAACTCGATAATCTCCTGAACTTCTTGTTTGGCCTCGTCTACCCCCGCGACATCGGAGAATGTGATTTTTTTGCGATCTTCGGAGACCAAGCGCGCACGACTTTTGCCGAAAGACATTGCCTTGTTTCCGCCCATTTGCATCTGCCGCATGAAAAAAATCCAGACACCGATAAAAAGGATAAACGGCCCCCAAGTAATTAGAAAGACAATGTACCATGACGGCTCTTCCGGGGGCTTCGCCGTAATCTGTACGCCCTTCTCTCGCAAGACCCTCACCAGATCGGGATAAAAGGTTGTATAGGATTTAAAACGCGTCCCATCTTTCAATACCCCGCGCACCGAATTGTCCCTTATGGTGACTTCCGTGACCTCTCCATTTTCGGCCTTGCTCATAAAGTCCGAAAAAATAAGCTCATTTTCTACGGGAGTTTGCGGTGCATTAAACAGCTTAAAAAGGAGCACCATCAGAAGGCCGACGACGATCCAAAGCGCGAAATTCTTTCCCAGCGGGGTTGTTTTATCTTCGTTCATAATTGTAAAGACTCACAGTCTTTCGACTCTATCACAGTTATAACCTGTCCCGCAAATAAATAATTTTGCATTCTATAGTTTGTCATTTCCTCCGCGTCTTCTTTTCGACGCGACATCAATCCAAAAAGTTTATGGGTTGACAACAAAAATTTTTTATAATTATCTTGACAAATATGATTGATTTTATAGTATACAATAGCTATTCAATTTTGGTCTTGAAAAAGTCTAACAACGTCGGCGTGGCCGGCATAACGAAGGGAGGTAAATAGAGTGCAAGCTTTAGGACAGCACTTGTTGGTAGAATTACGAGATTGCAACAAAATACTTCTCAATAATCTTGAAATGACACGAACGTTTATGGTGGATGCGGCAAAAGAGGCAAGGGCCACTGTCATTGGCGCGCACTTCCACGAATTTAGCCCGCATGGCATTAGCGGCGTGGTCATCATTGCAGAGTCCCATCTTTCCATTCACACCTGGCCCGAATACGGATATGCGGCCGTGGATGTCTTTACTTGCGGCGAGGTGTTACAACCTTCCGTTGCGGCCGATTATCTGGTTAAAAAGTTTGAATCCAAAAACCCCTCTCTTATAGAGGTGAAGCGCGGAACGTTGTCGTTGGACAATAAAGCATTGCCGCATAAACCCATGGAAGGAGAAGCAATTTCGTATGGCCGAATCGAAGAGCTACAAATGGTTCCTTGATTCTCTCTCTCCCGTGGAAGGCCACATGCACGGGATTGATACCATCATCTACGCCAAACAGACCGCCTACCAAAAGGTGGAGATTATAGACACGTTTAGTTATGGACGCTGTCTCATCCTAGACGGCAAGATGCAATCGTCGGAGTCCGATGAATTTATTTACCACGAGGCGTTGGTTCATCCGGCCATGTTGACGCACCCTAACCCCAAAAAGGTTTTTGTCGTTGGGGGAGGCGAAGGTGCCACCGTTCGCGAGATTCTTCGCTATTCGTCTGTGGAAAGCGTGGTCATGGTGGATATTGATCAAGAGGTTGTTGAGTCTTGCCGAGAACACTTGCCTTCATGGCATGCAGGCGCCTTCGATGATCCTCGCACCGTATTGGCGTATCAAGACGCGCGGCTTTGGCTCGAGGAAACCAAGGAGACTTACGACATTATCATCATTGATATTTCCGAGCCGGTGGAAGAAGGGCCTGCTTATCTGCTTTACACGAAAGAATTTTATGCGTTGGTAACCGAACGGTTGAGTCCCGACGGGATTATATCGCTTCAAGCCGGCACAACTTCCGCGAAAAATCTGTTGAACTTCACTTCTGTCTATCAAACTTTAAAACAAAGCTTTCCCGTTGTTTCCGGCTATCAGGCCTGTATCCCGTCTTTCGGGCTTCCATGGGGGTTTGCGCTAGCCTCAAAGCAGTTTGATCCACAGGCACTCGATATAAAAGAGGTCAATCAGCGGATTGCAGATCGCGTTACGGGCGACTTGCTATATTATGATGGAGAGACCCATCAGGGGCAATTCCTTCTCCCAAAGCATGTTCGGCGGGAGATGGCACTGCAAGATAGAATTATCGAAGATAACCACCCTTTATTTACGTTTAACTAAAATATTGAACGAAGAGCAGTTCAAAACACCTCTCTTTGATGCGATGGTGGCCCTGGCCGAAAGCCGCAAGGTCTCCTTCCATACCCCCGGCCACAAAAGCGGCAAGGGCATTTCTACGCGCTTCCGAAAATTTGTCGGCCCCAAGATATTCTCTATTGACCTTACGATATTAGACGAGGTGGACTCGCTTCAGGAACCCAAGGGGGTTATTAAAGAGGCGCAAAGGTTGGCCGCTTTGGCCTACGGCGCGGATCGTTCTTTTTTTCTCTTAAATGGAACCACGGGGGGAAATCACGCAATGGTATTGACCACGTGCAGTCCGAACGATTCCGTGCTTGTTGCGCGAAACGCCCATAAATCAGTTTTGGCTGGGCTAATCTTTTCCGGCGCAAAGCCGATTTTTTATCTTCCCTCCGTAGACGAAAATCTGAAATTGACGCTCAATGTAACTTATGAGGAAACGGTCGCCGCCATTGATGCGAATCCGCAAGCCAAGACCCTGTTGCTAACGACGCCCAATTATTATGGTATTTGTGCAGATACAGAACGCATCGTTCCGTATGCCCACGAAAAGGGTTTGACCGTTTTGGTAGACGAGGCCCACGGCCCGCATTTGAGTTTTCACCCCCTGTTACCCCCTTCTGCGATGCAGGTGGGCGCTGATCTTGCCGTGCAAAGCACGCATAAGATTATTGGCGGAATGACCCAATCCTCTATGCTCCACGCGAAAGGATCTCGGATTGACATGACCGCTTTGGCGGCGGTTTTGAAGCTGGTGCAAAGCACAAGTCCTTCTTATATTTTAATGGCCTCACTCGATTTGGCGCGGATGCAAATGGCCACAGAAGGACGAACGCTTTTAGAAAGAACGATTCGACTTGCCGAAGATGCCCGATCTAAAATAAATCGTATTCCGGGCATTCTTTGCTTTGAGCGCAACATGGTTCAGAACCCGCTTTTTGCGCGGATGGGCGGTTTTGATGTCACAAAATTAACAATTACCGTGAAAGAGCTTGGGCTTTCCGGGTATCAGGTTTCACAGATATTAAATCTTAAGTATGGCATCCAAGTTGAAATGGCAGACCCCATCAACATATTGGTCATCGTGAGTATTGGGGATCGAAAAGACGACTTGGCTCGGCTGGTGGACGCACTGCGAGAGATATCCAAAGACTATCATGGCAAAACCCCGCTCTTCTCGGCGCAAATTGGGCTACCTCCTTTTGGAAAAACAACGGAGATGTCTCCGCGCGAGGCTTTTTTTAAAGAACTACAATATATTCCCCTCGTAGAGGCCAAAGGGAAGATCAGCGCGGAAATCATCACGGTGTATCCTCCGGGGATACCCCTTCTCGTTCCGGGAGAGCAGGTCACGCAAGATGTCATTCAATATATCGTTGAGATGGATCGCTTAGGCGCAACGGTAGACGGATTAGACCCTCAAAACAGCACCATTGCAATTGTAAGATAGCGGCAAAAATAGGCCGAAGAATAGACGGAAGAATAGGCGCAGAAAATAGGCAATAGAGATATTGTTTACGCCGAAAACCCTTCATCAGGTTGAAGGCGTTTAATCTCTTTTTTAATTTCAATCTCGGCAAGTGGCGGCACAATCTCCCAGACCGCCTGCTCCACAAACGATTGGATTTTCGCTTTTGGCATAGCCATTTCTACGACACTGGGAATAATCTCCCATGCGACTCTTTCCACGACTTCCAGAACAATCTTTCGAATGGCCTCATCAACTCTTTCAGGATTTATTGCAGAATCTATGTCGGCCTTGAAAGGCGTTTTTTCTGGATCGCCCGAAACGGGGGCCGAAATAGGGGCTATAGCGGGAGAAGGCACTTTAAGGGCATCTGTCCACACGGGTTCTATTTTGGGGGAACGAGCCTGTGCAGGAGCCTCTGCATATAACGGCTCTTCGGATAAAAAATCATCGGCGATAGGAAGAAAGGAAAGCTCTTCTTCCTCTTCCGGCAGATCCAATTCTATGATACCCATTTGCTTTTTCACTTCTTTGGATAAGAAGATCGGATCAAGGGGCTTTTTAAGAATGGCGCACATCTCTGTTAATGGATGCGCCATTAGGTCAGAATCTAACCCTCCCTGCATGAGCAGAACAATGGGGGTATTGGCGAGGGCTGGCCTTCTCTGAATTTTTTTAACAAAGGTTGAGATGTCAATACCTTTTATTAAAAAATCGGCAAGGATCAAGTCTGGCGTTTCAGAAATAGCCATATCCAGAGCGGAAAGGCCATCATTTACAGAAATGACCGAAAGTCCAGATTTCTGAAGTGTTGACTCGACCAACTCTTGAACTTTAGGATCATCATCAACGAGCAAAATGCCCATCTCTCTCCCTTCCTATAAAAAATCCCAACTTCAAGAAACTAGCACAAGGGGAAATTGTTGTCAACAGGCTTGCCCTTATCCATTTTTTTGCGTATACTCCGTGAAAA
>CAYJXH010000036.1:0-10546 GCA_964373975.1 uncultured Nitrospirota bacterium
AGGATTTAGGCGTTTCACTGGTTACCGTAGATAAACAAGTCTTGAATCAGTTTCCCCATATCGCAATATCCCCAGACCAATACTGGAACTCTTGAAAATAAATAGTGGCGGAATTATAACCCTGAAATTCCCGGCAGGGTGTGTGCTTCTATGGGGCCTAAGGCGGTCATTGAGATTGTTTTTGAATTAAACAGGGTATTGGCAATCTCGTGAACCGATTTTAAAGTTACGCGATTTATTCCCGCAATAACCTCCTCGATCTTAAACTGGCGGCCAAAGGCCAACTCATCTTTTGCCAGACGACTCATTCGGCTACCGCTACTCTCTGTGCTCAATAGAATACTTCCTTTGATGTGCTCTTTTGCTTTTTTGAGTTCGTCCGCGGTTACACCCCTTTCCTTCATTTTCTTAATCTCTTTAAAAATAAGCTCTGTAACTTTAGGAGCATTTTTCACCCCTGTGCCTGCGTAAATGGTGAAGATGCCGCCGTCTTGATAAAAGGAGGGTGACGAGTAGATAGAATAGGCCAAGCCTCGCTCCTCCCGAACTTCCTGAAAGAGATGGGAACTAACGCCCCCGCCCAGAATAATATTGAGGAGATGAAGTGCTTCTCGTTGCGGATGCGTGATCCCCAATCCGGGGGTGCTAATGCAAATATGCGCCTGCTCTAACTTCCGCTTCTTGACCTGAAATTGCGGCACGATTTGAGGCGCGACTCTGGGAATCAAACGCGTTTTGTTCCGTTGATACTTTTCAAATGTCTTTTGTAACAAGGGAAAAAGCGCGTTAAATTCAAACCGGCCAGCAACCGCAATGACAATTTGCTTGGGGTCATACGTTCTTTCCAAAAAGCCCATGATCTTTTTGCGATCTATCGTCGCCAAGGTCTCGGCTGTTCCCAAAATGGTTCGGCCTAGCGGGTTGCCTTTGAGGATATCTTCAATGTGCAGGGTATGGACAAGGTCTTCTGGATCGTCTTCAACCATCCTGATCTCTTCAATAACGACTTGCCGTTCTTTGTCAATGTCGCGGCGATCAAATTTAGAATGATGAAAATTATCCGAGAGCAGTTCTACGGCCTTAGGCAAATGATCCGTAAGCACTTTGGCATAAAAAGTAGTATTCTCCCGAGAGGTAAAAGCATTGAGCTCGCCGCCAATCGCGTCAATCTCTTGCGCGATTTCTCTCGCAGTTTTGTGCACCGTTCCCTTAAAAAACATGTGCTCCAGAAAATGCGAAATGCCGTGCTCATGCGCCTCTTCATCCCGTGATCCTATATTAACCCACAGGCCGATTGAGACCGATTGCGCCGACGACATTCGCTCCGCGACAATCCGCATTCCATTTTCTAACACCACTTTTCGAATCATTATGTTCTCCTAGGGGCTAACATCCCGCCCCTCTCGTAGGGGCAACCCTTGTGGTTGCCCTGTTTTATGGTGGTTGCCCTGTTTTAGGGCAGGCACAAGGCCTGCCCCTACTTGGGAATAAGCTCTTTTCGAGAGAGACGAATCTTGCCTTGCTTGTCAATCTCTAATACCTTGACATCAATGACATCCCCCTCTTTCACCACATCCGTGACTTTATCAACGCGTTCATGCGCCAATTGAGAGATATGGCATAGCCCATCTACGCCGCGCTTTAACTCCACGAAGGCGCCGAAATCCATAATGCGGACAACCTTTCCCGTGTAGGTACGGCCTACTTCAACATCCTCGCCAATGGCGTTGATCATTTCAACGGCGGTTTTTACTGCTTCAGCGTCTACCGAGGCGACATGAATAGTTCCGTCGTCTTTTATGTCAATCTTGACACCCGTCTTCTCGATAATCTCCTTGACATTCTTTCCGCCAGGCCCAATGACTTTGCCGACCTTTTCAGGTCTTACCTTCACGGTTACAGTGCGTGGCGCATAAGCCGAAAACTCTGTGCGGGGCGCGGAAATGGCCTTTTTCATCTCGCCTAAAATCACAAGACGCTCCATTTTGGCCTGATCCAATGCGCGTTTTACAAGCGCTAGGGAAAGACCATGAATCTTGATATCCACCTGAATCGCGGTGATTCCAAGTTCAGTTCCTGCAACCTTAAAATCCATATCGCCTAGATTATCTTCTAACCCTGAAATGTCAGAGAGCACTTCAACGTCGTCGCCTTCTTTTACCAATCCCATCGCAACCCCCGCCACCGGACGGGAAAGCAGAACGCCAGCATCCATCAAGGCCAATGTGCCGCCACAGACCGTTGCCATAGAGGAAGAACCGTTCGATTCCAAAATCTCCGAGACAAGCCGTAACGTGTAGGGAAAGACTTCTTTACTGGGTATCACAGGCTTTAACGCCTTTTCCGCTAATGCCCCATGGCCAATCTCACGACGTCCCGGACTGCGAAGCCCTTTTGCCTCGCCCACCGAGAACGGGGGAAAGTTGTAATTCAACATAAACGATTTTCGGGTTTCCCCTTCCAAAGATTCTATCCTCTGTTCATCATCGCCTGTTCCCAATGTTACCACCGAGAGACTTTGTGTCTCACCGCGCGTGAAAATAGCGGAACCATGTGCGCGAGGCAGAACAGAAACCTCACAGGTAATCGGACGAATATCGCGAATCCCGCGGCCATCGGCCCGAACCTTTTGGTCTAAAATGCGCCGACGGATTATCTGCTTCTCCACCTCGTTAAAGAGGGCCGAAACTTCTTTGGAGCGATCTTGTGTGGGCAACGTGCCCTGCGAGGTCTCAATCTGTTTTGCCTTTTCAATTTGTTCTGATCGGATAAGATTAAATTGCGCCTTGCGTTCTGCCTTTCCCGAAATCAGTAATGCCTTTTGGATGAGTTGCTCCATTTCAGGCTTTAATTGCTGGATAAAGGCTTCGTCCCTTTTTATGATCGTTCCCTCGCGTTTGACCTGTGAAATTTTGGCATGCAGTTCCTTCTGAAAACCAATCGTGGCCAAAAGCGCGTTATGCCCAAAGACAATCGCCTCGGAAACCACATCTTCAGAAAGCTCTTTTGCTTCGCATTCAATCATCGTCACATCTGTTTCGCTCCCAGAGACCAGAATGTTCAGGTCACTTGTTTTCATCTCTAAGAAAGTGGGATTGGCCACGAATTGGCCGTTGATGCGACCTACGCGTACTGCGCCCACTGGCCCATAAAATGGGATGTTCGACAGCGTTAGCGCCGCAGACGCGCCGATGACACTCATTACCTCGGACGAGCCATTTGCATCGGAAGAGAGAACGGACGCGATAATTTGTGTTTCAAAGAACCAGTTTTTCGGAAAGAGAGGCCGAAGGGTTCGATCAATAATCCGACAACCCAAAACCTCTTTTTCAGAAGGCCTTCCTTCGCGTTTGAAAAAACCGCCCGGTATTCTTCCAGCGGCATAAGACTTCTCTTGATAATCTACGGTTAATGCGACCTGATCGGGCCACATCCCAATCTTCTCCGAAGCCACTGCCGTTACCAGCACGACGGTGTCTCCATATTGTACCCAGACGGCACAGTCTGCTTGACGCCCCACGCGTCCTACTTCCAAAATCATTTTCTTTCCAGCAATTTCTGTTTCAACTCTATGTATCATTCTTTTATGTTCCTTTCGTTTTTTATATTCGGCGGCATACAGAACTACAATCAAAAGAGAATGAACACCCTCTCCCTAACCCTCTCCCCTCAAGGGAGAGGGAAGCACTCATTCCCTTATCATTGTATTCCTGTACCCGCCACAACAAACCCTTTTACCCCATCCCCACCTAGCCTCCCCTTGAAGGGGAGGGATAATCAAGGAAGGTGGATTTTCAAAGCGGCCCCAACGGGGCCGCTATTCTCGCCCGGGGGGGCGTTCCCCCCTATTTTCTTAAGCCCAGTCTTTTTAGAACTGTTTGGTACCTTGCTGTATCGGACTTTTTTAGATAATCGAGCAGTTTTCTGCGACGATTCACCATTCGAAGCAGTCCTAGCCGGGAATGATGATCCTTTTTATGGGCATCAAAATGACCCGAAAGGCCTGTGATCCGATTCGTCAAAAGCGCGATTTGCACTTCTGGTGATCCGGTATCTGATTCATGTACAGAAAACTCCTTAATCAATTCCTGCTTTTCTTTAAGCATAATAAACCCCCTTTTTTTCCTTCTCTTACAGCCCCAAACGGGGCTGTCCTAATCGCAGGGGCACGTTGCCCCAAGCACCTCGCTAATTGAGATGACCTTATCTTCCCACTCGGACTTCGCATAAAAATCTCGAAAGGCATCTAGCGTCATTGCCGTATCAATTCCAAAATAACCCGAACGCAACCGCCGAATCAAATAGGCATGGCCATAGACTTCAAGCTTCTTCCCAATATCATCACACAAAGTCCGCACATAAGTCCCTTTGGAACAAGCCACATTAAAAGAAATGTCATTTCCATCAACCTTGAGCAGTTTAATTGATTTAATCGTGATGGGTCGGGGTTCTCTTGCGATATCCAAACCTTTTCGCGCCAATTTATAAAGAGGCACCCCTCCTATTTTGATCGCAGAATAAATCGGCGGCATCTGCAAAATTGTTCCGACAAAAGAAGCCAATGTTCTCTCGATTATTTCAGTTGCGAAGACAGGGGGATCGCACGAACGCAATACTTTTCCTGCGGCATCCTGCGTATCGGTTTCTTGTCCTAATCGCAGTGTAACGCCATATTCCTTTTCTCCGTTCATCATGACCGAACTGATTTTTGTGGCCGCGCCAAAACAGATTGGCAAAACGCCAGTAGCCATTGGGTCTAGTGTGCCAGCGTGTCCTACGCGTTTGATCTTTAATAAAGACCGAATTTTAGCAACGACATCGTGCGATGTCCATCCAGACGGCTTATCAATGTTAAGAATGCCTTCTGTAATCACTCTGTTTCGCCTTTATCTTTCTGTGCTTCTTTCTGTTCTTCGGAAACCGCAGTCGGCGTACCGACCTCTTCTAATAGGGTTAAGAGCCGCGAGATCCGTTCTTGCGCATGATCCACTAAAAATAAAATATCAGGGACGCGCTTAAGCGGCAGTCTGCGGGACAGCTCCGACCGGACAAAGCCTGCGGCATTTTTTAATCCGATTAAAGCCGATTTCTCGTTTGCGGATTCCGGCAGACTGATATAGACCTTTGCATGAGACAGGTCTGGTGATACATCCACCGAGAGAATGGTGACCATTTCAATACGGGGGTCTTTTGCCTTTTTTAGCAGAATATCGGCGACTTCCATTTTGATCTGGTCGCCTACACGATCTGTCCGCTTATATTCCATTGTTGATGATGTCATTATTTATGTACAATAGGTTGCGATTGAGATCCCCGACCCGGAGGCATATCTTCAAGTTTTCCCGCAACCGCTTCTTCTGTGTAAACTTCAATGACATCGCCCAACTTCATATCATTGAAATTCTCAATGCCGATACCGCATTCAAAACCCGTTGAAACCTCCTTGACGTCATCCTTAAAACGACGTAAAGATGAGAGCTTGCCCGCATAAACGACCACGCTGTCTCGGAGAACGCGCGCCTTTGTGCCCGACTTTGAGATTTGGCCGCTCTGTACATAACAGCCCGAAATAACACCGGCTTTTGGAAGCTGAAAAGTCTGTCGCACCTCGGCGCGACCCAAAACCTTTTCTACAAAAGTAGGGTCTAAAAGCCCTTCCATCGCGGCCCTTACATCGGAAATGGCATCGTAAATAATGCTATAAAGCCGCAGATCCACTTTTTCATGCTCCGCAAGCGCGGCCACAGACGGATCAGGACGCACATTAAAACCAATCACAATCGCGGAAGACGCAGAGGCCAGAAGAACATCCGACTCGCTGATTCTACCCACCCCTTTATGAATCACACGAACCTTTACAGCAGAAGTTGAAAGTTTCTCAATGGATTCAGCCAGCGCGCCTGCCGAGCCTTGCACATCCGTTTTAATAACCAGCCTAAGCTCTTTGACCATGCCTTCCTGAATCTTGGTGAAAAAGTCGGTTAGCGTAACACGCGGTGTATGGGCAAGGGCAACGAGCCTTTGACGGTGCATCCGATCTTGCGCAACCTCCTTCGCCACACGTTCGTCTATCGTTACCACAAAAGTATCCCCCGCAGAAGGAACGCCCGTAAAGCCTATCACCTCCACCGGCATAGCAACACCCGCTTCTTTCACCTTCACACCCATGTCATTAATGAGCGCGCGCACGCGTCCCGCTTGGGTTCCCGCAACAAAGGCATCGCCGACTCTTAACGTTCCTTCTTGTACCAATACCGTTGCGACAGGGCCGCGGCCTCGATCTAGTTTCGCCTCGATAATAACGCCTCCCATCGGCCTTTGCGGATTCGCCTTAAGCTCCAAGACTTCAGCTTGCAACAAAATCATCTCTAGCAGATGCGGAAGTCCAATTCTTTTTTTTGCGGATATTTCCGCAAAAATGGTTTTGCCGCCCCACGCCTCCGGGATTAAATCGTATTCGGTGAGCGAGGTTTTAACGCGTTCCGGATTGGCTTCGGGTTTATCAATTTTATTGATGGCCACAATAATAGGCACATTCGCCGCCTTTGCGTGATTGATTGCTTCAATCGTCTGTGGCATAACGCCATCGTCTGCGGAAACAACCAAAACGACAATATCGGTAACCTTCGCGCCCCGCGACCGCATTGCTGTAAATGCCTCATGGCCCGGCGTGTCAATGAACGTCACTGCGGTATCATGCACGGTGACCGTATAGGCGCCAATATGCTGTGTAATGCCGCCCGCCTCGCCTTCCATCACTTTTGTCTCACGAATGGCATCTAGCAAAGAGGTCTTCCCGTGATCAACATGTCCCATAATTGTTACGACGGGAGGACGCTTGATCTGCCGTGCTGGATCATCCACATCTGCTGGGGCCGCCGGCCTTAGAATTTCCTCTTCGGTCTTATCAGAAGTAAGCTCTGCTGGAATACCAAACTCTTCCGCAAGATGCATTGCCTCTTCCATGCCAATGGGTTGATTGATTGTTACGGCCTGACCCAATTGCATCAGTTTAAAGATGAGTGTAGACACCTTCTGCCCAATGAGCTCTGAAAACTCTTTGACCGTCATTCCTTCGTATAACTTAACGATCTTACGACGCGGTTTCGTGGCCTCTAGCGCATCGCTACCACCTTTTTGGGCTGTTTTATGATCCAACCGCTTGTGCGTTGGCCTGAAATCCTGCCATTTTCGGCTTTCCCCGGGTGCAACTTCTCCTGAAATAACTTTGGGATTCCAAGGGGTAAATGCAGTCTTCTTCCCCTTGTCTTTAATGACCTTGCCCGTCAGCCCCTTCTTTAAGTCGGTCTTCATCTCTATTTTGACCTTGTTGCCCCCCTGTTCCGCTAGTTTTGCAATGGTTTCTTTTGAACTAAGCGTTAACGCTAACGGCGGAAGCGATCCTTTTTCTCTAGCCTGTGAGGCCAGTGGTTCCTTAGGAGCAATAATAGGAGCCATAATAGAAGTAATAATAGAAGAATGGATTGGAAGCCCTGTCTTGTCCGTACTTGCCGGTGGGACAGGCAAGAGAGGCTCCTTAACCGCCATCAAAACAGGAGCAATAACGATAGGCGGGGCAACGTGCCCTGCGAGAGGTACGACCTCTGCGAGGGGTACGACCCCTACGACCCCTGCGAGGGGCGGTGCAGGCAGAACAATAGGTTCTGGTAATTTCTTCTTGACCAAAAGGTGGGTCTTTTTTTTCTCAACAGGCAGAACGATCACAGGAGCCGACATAGCGTTACCTTTAGAATCTACACCTTTGACCTGCTTTGGCTTAACTGGTTTTTCTAATTTGCCGGCTTTGGAACTGTGCGATAGGACTGTTGCTGGCTTTGGAATCGGTGCTGTGAGGGTCTCTTTTTTAGGGTTCTTTTTGTAATAATCAAACAGTGCATAAGTGTCTTGATCGGAAAGGGCATTCCGATGATGCGTGGCCTGAATCTTAAGTTTATTGGCCGTAGACAACAACTCCTTTGCGGTAAGATTCAGTTCTTCGGCAATTTCAAAGACCTTCATTATGTACTATCCTGCTGTCTGCTCTGTCGCGATTTCTACTTGCAGGGGACGTTCCCCTGGGGCTTCCCCTTTTTCTGCCCCAGCGGCAACTTCAACTTCATGCGAGATGGCGTCTGTAATTTCCTGCGCCTGCTCTTTGGCCCTTTCCTTTTCGTATTCACCCTGATTGATAATGTCTATTTTCCAGCCAGTCAATCGCGATGCCAACCGAACATTCTGCCCTCTTTTTCCAATGGCTAAAGAGAGCTGTTGATCGGAAACAACAACCAGCGCCGACCTTTCTGCCTCGTTGACCCCTACCTTTTCGATGACGGCGGGACTCAATGCCTCGCCGATAAAGCTTCTGGGGTCTTCGGTCCATGTAATAATATCAACCTTTTCCCCTCGTAACTCCCGCACCACGGCTTGAACGCGCGATCCTCGAACGCCCACGCAGGCGCCGACTGGATCCACTTTTGAGTCCTTTGAAAAGACGCAAATTTTGGTTCGATCTCCCGGCTCTCGCACGGCCGCTTTAATGACGACGACCCCTTCAGAAATTTCTGGAACTTCCATTTCAAAGAGTTTAACCACAAATTGCGGATGCGCGCGTGAGAGAATAATTTGAGGTCCTTGCGCCGCTGGTTTTACGTCTAATAAATAAGCGCGAATCCGATCGCCGCGTCGGTAAGCCTCTCCTGGAACCTGTTCGGAAATAGGGAGAAGCGCCTCCGCCTTTCCTAGTTCTACAATATAGTTGCGCCGTTCCTGCCCCAGAATCATGCCGCTCATCACCTCGCCGATACGCGAGAAATATTCCTTATGAACCGCTTCCCATTCTGCCTCACGCACCTTCTGAAAAATCACCTGCCGAGCCGTTTGCGCCGAGATACGGCCTAAGTCTTCCATTTCCAAAAGGGCGCCAATCTCGTCTCCTAGTTCTGCTGTTTCATCCATCTTTTTGGCATCTGCTAACGAGATTTCTGTCTGTTGATTGTCTACATCTTCAACAATTTTCTTTAGAACAACCGCCTCGATTTCCCCTGTGACAGGGTCTAGCGTAACACGGATATTATCAGCGCCATCATATTTTTTTCGGGCCGCAGATAAAAGGGCTGACTCCACCGCAGAAATAATCTTCTGGGCCTTAATCCCTTTTTCCCGTTCCATCTGCGCAATGACTGCAATTAGCTCTCGATTCATCAACAATACCCCCAAATCCCGATAGATATCTCTATCATTATATAGATACAAGAAACAAAAAAGTGGGCCATGCCGCGCCCACTTCAAAAAAATACAGCCCTATCCCGACAAAAGAATATACCACAACCCTCAAGATAGTTTCAATGGCATAAATGGAAATACTCTCACGAATAAAATCTAAAATATCTTGACATCAATCTTTGTGAAATGATATTGATAATGATAATCAAAATTAACGTCAAGGATTTGTATGAAATCGGGAACGGAAGCGGGTTATCTTAAAAGTCAGTTGGCTCAAAAGCATTTGAAACTGACAAAACAGCGTGAGATTATTTTAGATGCCTTTCTTAAGAATGACCACATTACGGCGGAAGGGTTATACCAACAGATATCTCAAGCCAATATCCATTTGGGTCTTGCCACCATTTACCGAACATTAACCCTTCTTTGCACGCTGGGAATTTGTCAGGAAAGGCATTTTAACGATAACAAAACAACTTTCGACAATGTCCTTCACAAGAAACACCACGACCATCTGATCTGCCGTAAATGCGGGAAAATTGTTGAGTTTGAATGTCCTGATATCGAAAAATTACAGGAGAAAATGGCAGACAAGCATGGCTTTGTCCTTCAAAGCCATAAGCTGGAACTGTATGGCACCTGCAAAAATACCAAAAAATGCGACAAGGAAAATAAAACAGGAATTATTTTAACGTAGGGGCAGACCTATGTGTCTGCCCTTATTAACAGGGCAACCACAAGGGTTGCCCCTACGAGAGGACGCACACGCAGGTGCGCCCCTACCACAGAAAGGAGTTTGTATGCGTAGTCGGTTTATTGTGGTTTTATCAATGTTATTTTTTACGGGTTTGCCTGCCTTCGCAGAAGAGATTACCATTTATTCAGCCCGCATGGAGCAACTCATTACACCGGTTTTTGATGCCTATACGAAATCATCAGGCGTAAAAATTAAGTTTATTACAGACAAGGAAGGGCCGCTCATTCAACGCTTAATCGCGGAAGGGGCAGACTCTCCCGCAGATATATTTATGGCGGTAGACGCGGGAATGCTCTGGAAAGCGGCAGAAGAAAATCTTTTAAAGCCGACACCTTCGCCGATACTTTCAGCCAATATTCCTGCCCATCTGCGCGATCCTAAAGACCGCTGGTTTGGCCTCTCTGTGCGGGCGCGCACCATTGTCTATAATACAAAAAAGGTGAACCCCGCGACACTGTCAAGTTACGAAGCGCTGGGTGAGGCATTATGGAAAAAACGGCTTTGCCTTCGAACATCTAAAAAGGTTTATAACCAATCTATGGTTGCTATGATGATTGCCGATTTGGG
>CAYJXH010000037.1:0-2621 GCA_964373975.1 uncultured Nitrospirota bacterium
TATGTTTGGAATAGGATTTCCAGAGCTTTTGGTTGTGCTTTTAATCGTGTTGGTTGTCTTTGGCGCCGGAAAACTGCCCGAAATTGGGAGCGGACTCGGCAAGGCACTGCGCGGCTTTAAAAAAGGGATGTCAGAACCCGACGAAATTGACATTACTCCGCACCAAAAAGAAGATAAAAAATCGCCCGAAAAATAGGGGGTTTCGATGAGATATCTTTTCTATCTACTCATGATTGGGGCTTTACTGCCTTGTCCAAGTCAAGCCAATGCGGCCTCTCCTGTGCCTTCTCCAGAGACCTATTATCATGCTATTTTAGGCCTTCAATACGAGATGAATGGGGAGTATGAGAATGCCTCCACAGAATATCAGAAGGCCATATCCCGTGATGAAAACGCTCATTTTCTGCTGACCCGCATTGCCATTTCGTCTGCGCGAGTCGGTCATATCAAAGAAGCAATTGGTTTTGCCGAAAAGGCAAACAAGGTTCATCCGCATGATCCTGCAATTTTAGATTTATTGGCCGATCTTTACGCCGCTTTCGATGCCCCTGAAAAAGCCATAGCGATTTACAATGAAATTATCTCACAATCGCCTAAAGAAATAGACGGCTATTTAAATCTTGCTGAATTTTTGGCAAGGAGAAAAGATTTTAGCCGTGCCATTTTGGCCGTTGAAAATGGGCTTACGGCGAATCCGTCCTCTCATTTAGGTCATTACTACTTAGGAAAACTCCTCACAAGTCAAAAGGAGTACGAAAAGGGGATAAAACATTATGAGGAGGCGATCTTGCTCGATCCCTATTTTCTTCCCGCGCATCTTTCGTCGGCCTCTCTTTATGAGATTTTAGGGAAGATGGGCAATGCAGAAACCGTTTATCGGCATATTCTCGACGAAGGGAATATGGAGCATGAGGAAGCTGGTTTGAGGCTGTCGTACCTTTTAGCAGAACGAAAGTCATTTAGCGAGGCCATGGCGATTTTAAACCGACTTTCTGATGAAAACCCAAAAAGCCCAGAGATTTGGCTTAAAATATCGCTGTTGTGGGCACAGCAGAAGGAATATAAGCAAGCATTAGATTGGTTTAATAAAGTCATGGCCGTGCGGCGGCCTTCGCGGGAGATGACGATCTATTTAGCCTCCCTTTACGAAGGGGCTAAGGCGTATGAAGAGGCGATTAAACTGTATCGGGAAGTGATTCAAAAAGAGGGTGATTCTTATGAGATGCGTCTGCGAATAGGGGAGATTTATTTTTACCGGCTAAAGAATATTGAACAAGCGTTAATCGAGGCGGAAAATGCCCGAAATATAAATCCTAATAAGTACGAGGCGTATCTTTTTACCGGGTTGGTTTTGCATGAATCGGAACGATTTGAAGAAGCGATTGTGCCTTTTCTAAAAGGGATTGAAATGTCGCCAAACCAAGCCGATCTTCATTTTCATCTAGGCGCAACCTACGATAAGTTGAATCGGTTTGACGCTTTGGTTTCCGAGATGAAAAAGGCAATCGCCCTTGACAGTAACCATGCGATGGCGCTGAATTATCTTGGCTATACCTACGTTGAACGCGGTATTTTTCTTTCCGAAGCGGTAGACTTAATCCATCGTGCGGCAGACTTAAAGCCCAATGATGGCTATGTTATAGACAGTCTCGGTTGGGCATACTACAAACAAGGAAAAATTAAAGAGGCATTAGCGACACTTGAAAAAGCGGTTAGTTTGGTGCCAGACGATCCTGTTATTTTAGAGCATTTGGGCGAGGTTTATTTGAAAGAGAATCAGCGGGATCAATCAAAGAAAGCATGGACCGATTCGCTAAAATTAGATCCCAAAAATGAAAAATTAAAGATTCGCTTTAAGGAGGCAGGCTTTATTTTCCCTGAAGAAAATACGCTTCAAAATATTCTTGACGTGAATCCATCTCTCATGATACCTTCTAGTTAAACACCAACATATAGGGGGGTTCATGGAGAAATATCAAGTATTAGCAGGCCCAGAGGCCTATTTCTGTCCTTCAGCGGCGAGAATGGGTATTATTCTTCCGGAACCGGGTGAGGCGCATATCGAAGGGCGCATTGTTCCTGAAGAGGCCGCAATGGAAGTTGCCGCCCGCAAGTTTTTAGAGGCCAAAAACCCTACCATTCATCCGGGACCTCTTGTGCTTTGGAATTGGAACGAAAAAGCTGTTAAAAAAGCAAAGGCTATTAAAATTCTGGCCGATCTTATTCCTGCCCGATTGATTCCCATGGCCGACTATCGGCCTAAATATCCAAAAATTAACCCCGATGTTGAAATTAATCCAAACCATCCAAACCTAACTATTTGGCATAATAAAGAAGATGTCTGTATGTTTGTGGGCGTGCATTGTCACCAAGCGAACCTATCTCTTAAAATTATTCGCGGTGGAACAACCTGTTTTACAATAGCAATGTGTGCAATGTCTGGGCATGAAGATGCGAATCTTTCTTTCAGAGATGCCTCTGCTGAAAAAATTTTGCGTTTGGCAGAGTGGGTTAGCAAGCTTAAAGGTGTTTCATTTCAAAAGCCAGAAGAGGTAGATCTAACAGGAGAATTTAAGCAACATCATGATAACGTTTTTGCACAATTGGCCGAAGGCGGCTAA
>CAYJXH010000037.1:2721-10417 GCA_964373975.1 uncultured Nitrospirota bacterium
ATAAAAATGGCAAACGAACTATCAGAATCACAAAGAAGTTTTCTAGGAACAAAAAATAAAAAGGGTCAAACCTATACCGATCCGCAGAAGCTGTTTTTTGAAGCGAAGCGCGATGCGGCATTCTTTACAGGCAGTGAGGTCATCAAAGAGGCCATTCGACGGGCATCCGTAGATGTGATGGTTGCTTATCCTATTACACCGCAGAGCGAGGCGGCCGCGCTTATTGGAGAGTTATATGCCGAGGGTTATGTTGGCGATTACATGCGGGGAGAGAGCGAGTTTGCTGTAATGGGTCAGTGCGCTGGGGCGGCGTTTGGCGGCGCACGCGTTTTCACAACAACAGCAGGTCCCGGCACAATGCGTGCCTTTGAAAACTTCCCCATGTGGGCAGGGTCGCGTCTTCCTATTCAGGTGATTGTGACTTGTCGGGGAATCAACTCTCCTCTTTCCATTCAGCCCGATACGCTGGAAATGGCGTTCCTGTTAGAGACGGGAATGTTGGTTTGGCATGCTGAAACGGCGCAGGATTTCTTCGATTGGATCTTGATGGGGTATATTGTGTCAGAGCAACCCGATGTTCATTTGCCCTTGGCGCTTTGCTGTGACGGTTTTTTCGTAACACATACGAAAGACACGGTTATGCTTACGCCTCCTGACCTCTGCTTGCCTCCTTATGATCCTTATCGTTCTCCTGTGCCTTGTATGGACATGGAAGTGCCTCCAGTTCGAATGATGCGGGATCCGTTTATCATGAAGTCCAATTACATTAGCTACATGACCCATGCCTCATGGCAGGAAGAAGTGCGTGCCGCAATTGAACGGTCTCGTAAGCATACCATCCAAATGATGGGCGGGCTTATTGATACAGAAAATGAAGATGCTGAAATTCTGATTGTCGCTTCAGGAACGGCTGTTTCGCAAGGACGCGAGGCGATTCGTGTTTTGGAAGATCATGGCCTTCGTGTTGGTTTGGTCAAGGTAAAGTCTTTGCGGCCATTTCCGACGCAAGAGATTTTGGAAGCCACAAAAAATGCAAAGCATATTTTTGTGCCAGAATTTAATGTGGTGGGTTGGCTGGCTCGGGAGATTAAGGCGATTGTGCCAGACAATCATCGGGTCTATGCTGGTCCTCATGTCGCGGGTGGAATGACCATGCCTGCGGAGGTCATTGTTGAAGAGATCATGAAAGTATTAGGAAGCCGTGAGCGGGCCCTTGCGGGCCGATAAGGTTATGGGTTTTGTAGGGGCAAGAAATATCCCCTATCATCAGTAATAAGGAGAAAAAGCCATGAGTAAAGAAAAAATTGCGATTTGTCCAGAGTTTTATGACATTATGCCCCCAGAGTATCGTGATCTTGTGGAGAACGCTACTTATGGCAAAGAAGATCGGGGCTGGAAAGATATTGGGCAGAGTAAAGAATTAATTGAGGAGCATTCTCTTTGTGCAGGCTGTCCAGAATCTATTGCGTTTCGTTATATTATGGCCTCTCTCCCTAACCCGGAAGATACCGTTATGGTCGGGTCAACTGGCTGTACCAGTCTTGTTTTCCCCCATGTTGCGATACACAATATTCATTCTCTTTTTGGAAATCAGAATGCCATTGCAACGGGTTTAAAGAGAGCGCTTGCCGTGCGTTTTCCGGGAAGAATTAAGGATGTTGTTGTGTTAGCGGGTGATGGTGCTACGGTTGATATTGGTCTGGATATGACGCTTCAATCTTGGTTTCGTCAAGAGAAGTTCACAACAATTTGTTTTGACAATGAGCTTTATGCAAATACTGGCGGACAAGAATCGGGCTTAATGCGGCGCGGATTTGTCGCTAAGATGGCGCCCATAGGCAAGCAATTTGACAAGGTGAACTTGCCAGCGATTGCAAAGGAGTCGGGTTGTGCTTATGTCGTTTGTTGCACGGTGAGTAAGCCAAACTTGGTCGAGAAGGTTATTCGGAACGCCGTCTATTTGGCGCGTGAGGTTGGCCCAACCTATGTACAGCTTTATACGCCTTGTATCCTTGAAATTGGAAAGGACAGCATGGAGGGTCTTCAGGAAATGCGTGATTCGGAGAAACCGGGAGAGCGATTTAAGTATCAAGAATATATCAGCGAAGATGCAAAGAAATACCTGGCCGATTTAGATGCGAGAAAAAAAGAGGAAGTCGCTTTATTGGCCTAGGAATAAAACACACGGAGGATTGCGGATGCTGAAAAAACGTACGAACATTCGGATGTCAGGATTGGGAGGCCAGGGCGCGGTTACGGCGGCGCATGTTATGGCTATGGCCGCAAATCGCGATGGAAAATTTTCCATCTCTAATCCATTCTTTGGGGCTGAAAAGAGAATGGCACCGGCAGAAAGCTATTGCCGGATTGGAGAAGAGAGAATTTATGATCGTGGCGAGTTGGTCTATCCTGATATCATTATGATTTTTCACGCGCAGGTCATTACCATGCAGAAGAGTTACACCGCGCCGTTTTATTCTGGCATTAAAAAAAATGGTGTCGTTATTATTAATTCTGCTTGTGATTTATTAACCGATGATGATCGGGCATTTCTTGAGAGTCTTAATGTTAGGGTGTATACATTCGATGCTACCCATATTGCCTTGGAAATTGCCGGCACAGAGCTCGCTACGAATATGGCGATGATTGGGGCTGTTAGCGGCATTTCAAAGGTCGTAACCTTGGTAGGTCTAGAATTGGCACTTGGAGAGCGGTTTGGTAAAAAATATGTTGCATCGGGTGGAACCGCATCACTAGATGAAGCCATTAAGAAGAAATACGCAAAAAAAGAACTGCTTTTAAAGAAGAACATGGATGCCATTACCCGATCTTATGAAATCGCATCCGTTTGGGCAGAGAACGGAAAAGTAGCCGTAGCGGTGTAATAAGATGTATAACGTCGCATACATAGACAACGATAGTTGTGTTGCCGAAAAGGGATGCAGGCTTTGCATTCTCTATTGTCCAGAAGCTGATTGTGTTGTTCTGGACACAGAAAAAATGAAGGCATTTGTCGTTATTGATCGGTGTAAAGGTTGTGAGCTTTGCGCCGTCGTCTGTAATGCGGCAAAACATGAGGCGATTATCATGGCCCCTGTCAATGCGGCAACGGGAGAGATTATTTTAACTGCCAAGAAGTCAGAAGTCGCGGAATTAGGCCAAGCCTACCAGTAAATGCCCCCTGCGAGGGAGACATTGTTTTGCTTCAAGATAAGCTCTTTAATCTTCTCTACAAAAAGTCGTTTCGCCAAAGCAAACTTCCTGAATTTAAACTCACCTCCGGAAAGAGTAGCTGTTTTTATATCAATTGTAAGAAGGTCTCGCTTGATGCCGAAGGGGCTTTTTTAATTGGTGAGGCAATCTTTGATAAGATAAAATCGTTACCCGTTGAAGGGGTGGGCGGCATGATGATTGGGGCTGATCCCATTGCGACAGCGGTGGCGGTCATAAGCTTTATCAAGAAAAAACCGATCCCCGCATTCATTGTTCGCAAGGAACAAAAACAACACGGAAGCGGCCAACAGGTAGAAGGGTCTCTCTCCCCGGGCGCAAAATTAGTGGTCGTGGAAGATGTTGTAACCACGGGAGGTTCAACATTGAAAACGATCAATATCTTACGCGCCGAAGGGTATACCATTCTAAAAGTCGTTGCCTTAATTGATCGGCTAGAAGGGGGTGCCGAAAAGATTACCGCAGAAGGAATTCCGTTTGAGCCCCTTTATACGATGAACGATTTTATTAACGCCGCTACCCCTTTGTAATACCCCTTGGATATACAAGAAACATACTCTGAAGCCGAAGAGCGGTTTGACCGATGGCGTCGAAAGGTTGGTCTTTATGCTGGGCCATTGGCCGGCCTCCTTGTCTATTGCCTTCCTATCCCCATTTCGGATTCCGCGCATCGTCTTGCTTCCTTGATGATTGTCATGGTGATCTATTGGATCACCGAGCCAATTCCCCTTGCCGTTACTGCGCTTTTAGCCCCCATTCTGGCCATTCTTTTTGGAATCGGCAAGGACAAGGAGGTCATTGCCTCGTTTGGGAATCCTGTGCTTTTTTTATTTATTGGAAGTTTTATGATCGCACGGGCAATGGAGAAACATCGTCTCGACCGTCGTTTTTCGTTCTGGCTGTTATCCTTCCCAATGATTTCTAAAAGCCCCCATCGCATTTTATTGATGCTCGGCGCAATAACGGCCATCCTTTCGATGTGGATTTCCAACACCGCCGCGACCGCCATGATCTTTCCGATAGCACTGGGCATTTTAGGAACGCTCTCGTCCGAAAAGGGGAAATCACCTTATGCCACCGGGGTCATGCTGATGATTGCCTTTGCGGCCTCTGTTGGAGGGATTGCCACACCCATTGGAAGCCCGCCAAATTTGATTGGAATTGGAATGTTGGAGAAAGTGATTGGCTATAAGATTTCTTTTTTTCAATGGATGCAGTTTGGCGTGCCGATTTGTTTGATGATGTTTTTGATACTGTATCTGCTGTTATCAATTATTTTCCCGCCAAGCGGGATAGCGATATCCGGGATTTCCGATTTTATTGTAGAACAAAAAAAGTTGTTAGGGGAATGGACAAGCGGAGAGAAAAACACCCTGATTGTATTTTCAACGGCAGTCTTTTTCTGGGTCTTGCCGGGGATATTGGGACTTCTGTATGGGTCGAAAGGAACAGTCTTAACCCTTTATAACGAACGCCTTCCCGAAGGAGGCATTGCGATATTGGCCGCATCACTTCTTTTTTTTCTTCCGGTAGATCGCGTACGGGGGGAGTTCACGCTATCGTGGACTGACGCTACGGCGATTGACTGGGGCACTATTTTATTATTTGGAGGGGGCCTTGCGATGGGCGATCTTATGTTTAAGACCGGCTTATCTTTGGCGATTGGAGAAGGGCTTTTATCACTTCTGCCCCTGCAATCCCTGTGGGCAATAACAGGTCTTTCAATTGCCCTTGCCATTATCATCAGCGAACTCTCGTCGAATACAGCCGCCGCCAATATGGTTATTCCAGTAGTGATTTCTATTGCCATGGCCTCTGGGGTGAATCCGCTACCCCCTGCACTGGGTGCCACACTGGGAGCAAGTTTTGGATTTATGCTTCCAATCTCTACCCCGCCAAACGCAATTGTCTATGGGTCGGGTTTAATCCCCATTCGATCAATGATGCGTGCGGGGATCGTGTTTGATCTCATCGGATTTTTTGTGATCTGGGGTGGATTACGACTGCTATCCCCGTTGCTTTTCTAATGCCCATTCCGATGGGGTTTGTGCCCGAAGGGTCAGGGCATGAATCTCGTAAGCCATTTCTTCTTTGAGAATATCAAAAACAAGCCTATTCCGGTTGAGCAATGAAATCCCTTCAAATTGTTGCGAAACAGCGTGCAAGATAAAATGCCCCTTTCCCAAAACGGCCCCCGCATGGCCGGCATGTTTCCATGTCTCATCAATGATGGCAAGATAAACGGGAGACAAAGACTCTGTTATTTTTTTTTCAATCTTTTCTTTGATCATCGAAGACGTCAGCATATTTTATCTATCCCCTTTTCTAACCCTGCGAACCTGTAACACCCCTTCTATTTTCTCGATGTTATTTAACACTTGTTGTAGATGGGTTGCGTCGCGAATCTGAATGGAAAACTGTAGTACGGCCTTTTTATCTTGTGTGGTCACAATTTCTGCACGGCTGATATTCGCGGCATCATTGGAAATAACCGTAGAGACAGCACCCAAAACCCCGGGCTGATCTAGTGTCGTAACGGAAATATCCACACAGTGCGTAATGCCAGTGCCTTGTTCCCATGAAACGGCGATGAGCCGATCTGGATTATAATTAAAGTGGTCAATCTGCGAACATTTTCTTGAATGCACCGAGACCCCGCGGCCCCGCGTAACAAATCCAATAATCTCGTCCCCTGGAACAGGCGTGCAACACGATGAGATATGCACCAGAATATCACCCACCCCCTTTACCTTAATCGCGCCTTTTTCTGTATCTTCTTTCTTGACGCCTTTAGGGATAGCCCCTTTAACATGGGGTTCTGAAAGGAGGGGTGCGAGGGTCGCGACAATAGACGCAGCGCGAACCTTCCCATAACCGATTCCCACGAAAAGATCGTCTAGGGTATGGATGCCCAGCGACTTTACCCCGCTTAAAATCTGATCTCCATTAAAGATGTTTTCGGGAATGAGGTGCGCCTTCTTTAGCTCACGCTCCAAAAGCTTTCGGCCAATTTCCAGACTTTTAGACCGCTCTGTCGTGAGAATAAAATGTTTTATCTTTGCTTTGGCTTTAGGGGTTTTGACAATTTTAAGCCAATTGATGTTGGGCAGATGACTTTGCGATGTCAGGATTTCAACGCGCTCACCGCTGTTTAAGATATATCCCAACGGAACGATCTTTCCGTTGACCTTGGCCCCGATGCAATGGTCGCCGACTTCTGTATGAACGGCATACGCATAATCAATCGGGGTGGATCCACGGAGCAGTTCTTTAATATCCCCTTTGGGGGTGTAGACATAAACCAAGTCTCCAAAAAGATCCTCTTTCACCGAATCCATGAATTGACGGGTATCGGGAATATCCTCTTGCCATTCAATCAATTGCCTAAGCCAAGCAAAGCCTTTCTCATCCTTATGACGAATATGCCCCCCCTCTTTGTATACCCAATGGGCGGCAACCCCCTCTTCTGCGAGCTTATGCATCTCTTCCGTGCGGATTTGAAATTCCACATACTGACCTCCCAATGCAACGACTGTGGTATGCAACGATTGATAGAGATTGGGTTTGGGGGTGGCGATAAAATCTTTAAAGCGGGTTTGAACCGGAGGCCATAGTGCGTGAATAAGGCCAAAAATCTTGTAACAGTTCATTCGGGAATCAGTCAATATCCGTATGCCCATGAGGTCGTACACCTCTTCAAAAGGAATATCTCGCCGCATCATTTTTTGATAAATCCCGACAATATGTTTTGTTCTTCCATAGATTTTGGCGGTTACACCATTGGCAATGAGCGTCTGCCTAACTTCTTCAATCACCGTTTTGATGTAAGCTTCCCGCTCCGCAAGGCCGGAGGCTACTTTCTTTACGAGCGTTTTGTAGATGTCTGGTTTTAAGTATTGAAGGGCGCAATCCTCCAGTTCCGATTTCATCCAGCCGATTCCCAGACGATTGGCCAGCGGGGCGTATATCTCCATTGTCTCCTGCGCAATCCGTTTCTGCTTTTCTTCAGGCAAAGCGTGGAGCGTTCGCATATTGTGAAGGCGGTCCGCAAGTTTAATTAAAAGAACACGGAAATCTTGCGCAACCGACACGATCATCTTCCTGAAATTTTCCGCCTGTTTGTCCTCAAGACTCTTTACACCGATCTGTCCAATTTTTGTAACCCCTTCCACTAATGCAGTGGCCTCTTCGCCAAATTCAGCAACAAGTTGCGCTCGCGTAATGGCAGTATCTTCCAGAACATCATGTAATAATCCCGCGATAATAGAAACCGGAGGCAATTTGAGCTGTGTTAATATCAACGCGACTTCAAGGGGATGCTGATGGTAAGGCTCCCCCGATACCCTTAATTGGCCTTTGTGGGCCTCCGAAGAAAAGGTGTAGGCTTTAGAAAGTAAAGCAAGATCGGCGTTGGGCGCATAGAGGTGGATACACCGTTTTAGCTCATCTAGCGAGATTTCTTTAG
>CAYJXH010000038.1:0-2077 GCA_964373975.1 uncultured Nitrospirota bacterium
TTGAGCGTTCTGCGCACGCGGCCCACTGTGACTACACGGTCACGTTTGACAAGGGGGCCTCAAAATTTTCTGGAATGCGCTTGCTCGAATAAGTAAAAATGATGTTTAAATCTATAGAATGGAAAGAGGGCGCGGTTCGGATTCTGAATCAGACGAAACTGCCGCACGAGACGGTTTACGAAAATTGCAAAGATGTTGAAATGGTCGCCCACGCGATCCGGTCGCTCTTCGTGCGGGGTGCGCCCGCTATTGGCATTGCGGCGGCTTTTGGGATGGCGCTTTCTGCGCATCTATCCACGGCCACTTCGTTTTTGCCCTTTCAACAAGAAATAGAAAAGGCCGCTGATCTTCTCGCGCAAACGCGGCCTACGGCCGTTAATCTTTTTTTTGCCATCTCTCGAATGAAAGAGACGCTTAAAACAAATTCTGAAAAATCAGTTGCCATTTTAAAGAAGATTTTACTTGAGGAAGCCAATGCAATTTTAAATGAAGATATTGCGGCGAATCGCGCGATGGGGAAACTGGGGGCGTCCTTTATCGAAAGTGGCGATGGCGTTCTCACCTACTGCAACACTGGCGCTTTGGCAACTGGCGGGTATGGGACGGCGTTGGGGGTCATTCGCTCGGCGTATGAAGGGGGGAAGAAAATATCGGTCTTTGTTCCAGAGACGCGTCCCATTCTTCAGGGGGCACGGCTTACCGCATGGGAATTACAGCAAGAGCAGATTCCCGCGACACTCATTACAGACAACATGGTTGGCCTTATGATGCGACTCGGAAAAATACAATGCTGTTTTGTCGGGGCCGATCGAATAGCCGCAAACGGCGATGTCGCCAACAAAATCGGGACATACACAATGGCGATTCTAGCGCATGAACATGGTATTCCGTTTTATGTTGCCGCGCCGACTTCCACCATTGATTTACAAACTGCTTCTGGAGATCAAATCCCCATAGAAGAACGGGCGCATACCGAGGTCACACAGGTTGCGGGAATTGCGTTTGCCCCAGATGGGATTGCGGTGATCAATCCCGCTTTTGATATTACCCCCGCCAAATATATTCGGGCGATTATTACAGAGAAGGGTATTTTTAAACCGAACGAGATTGCCGCCCTACCCCGCTAACCTAATGCTGTTCACTTATCCGTTCGTGGTGAGCCTGTCGAACCACATACACAGCAAACAAAGCCCTTCGACAAGCTCAGGGCGAACGGTTGACGGACAAGTGAACGGTATTTCCGCCTAACCTCCCCTTAACAAGGGCGAGGTGTCGCTCGTTATGCCTTTTTAAGAAGCACCTTCATCGCCTCGCCGATTTTAGCGGGATTCTCTACAACGGTTACCCCTGCCGCTTTTAACGCGGCGACCTTATCTGCCCCAGAACCCTTGCCTCCGGCGATAATCGCGCCGGCATGTCCCATTCTTCGTCCGGGCGGCGCGGTCATCCCTGAAATAAAGGCGACCACAGGTTTGTTTATCTTCTGTTTAATAAAATCTGCGGCCTGCTCTTCGGCATCGCCGCCGATCTCGCCAATCATGATGACGCCCTCTGTTTCGGGGTCTGCCTCAAACAAGGCTAATACATCTATAAAGTTTGTGCCATTGATCGGATCGCCTCCAATGCCAACACAGGTGGACTGTCCTAGTCCGAGTTGCGTCAATTGCCAGACCGCTTCATAAGTGAGTGTACCGCTTCGGGAGACAACGCCAATCGTCCCTTTTTTGTGAATAAATCCGGGCATAATTCCAATTTTGCATTCGTCCGGCGTAATAATCCCCGGACAGTTTGGGCCAATCAATCGTACCGGCTTATTGGCAATAAATTGTTTTACGCGCATCATGTCGAGAATTGGAATGCCTTCGGTAATGGCGATAATGAGTTTCACACCCGATTCGGCGGCTTCGCATATTGCGTCTGCGGCAAATGGCGGCGGGACAAAGATCAAGGCGACATCGGCATTTGTTTTTGAAACCGCCTGTGAAACCGTGTCAAAAACAGGAATATCTTCAAAGGATGTTCCTCCTTTTCCGGGCGTAACGCCAGCAACAACCTTTGTTCCGTAGGCTTTACATTG
>CAYJXH010000038.1:2177-10222 GCA_964373975.1 uncultured Nitrospirota bacterium
CCCCATGTCATCCATGCAATTTTATATAAGAGCGAGATCACCAACATCAAGGCGGCGACTGGAATCACCATCACAAACAATGATTGTACTAACTTTAATTCTCCTATCGTTTTGATTCCGAACACGGCCAATGACCAACTCAAGACAACCAGAATAAAAACAAGGGCGGACATTTTTGGGAGAATGAGCGCCTTGGAAAGAAGGGCTAATGTCAGTGCGATAATGTAAGGCACCAGCGCGTAGGAAAGGACCATCCGCATTTTCATGGGATGCACAAACGTTCCCGAAATTTTAATCAGCCATGAGAAAAAGTATCCGGCAAAATAAACAAAACCAATGCCCGAAGCAAGCGCGGTTGTAAGATAGAAGAAAATACTTCTATCTTCAGAATGCATGATGTTCCGCGCAAAGAGCAGACCAAAGACAAGCGCGAGAATAATCACATGCCGTTCATTGTGACGTTCCGATCCTTCAAGAAATGTTTTTCTTGGAGAGACCATGACCCCAAAACAGCGTGCAAGAAGAGAGTCTGCCATGAATACTACACCCCGGCCGTTGCTACAATTTTCTGTGCACCGTCCCACAACGATTCGGCCACAGTGAGTTTCATCCCCGATCCCGCCAAAAGTTCTCGTGCCTCTTTTGCGTTGGTTCCCTCAAGACGAATAACCAACGGCACCGCGCGTGCGCCGCCCGGGAGTCCAAACGAAATCTCTTTTGCGGCATCCATGATGCCATGCGCAATCCGTTCGCATCGCACAATGCCGCCAAAGATATTCACAAAAATTCCCTTTACGTTGGTATCGGCTAAAAGAATCTGAAAGGCTTCTTTGACGGTTTCTTTAGAAGCCCCGCCGCCAACATCCAGAAAATTCGCAGGAGACCCCCCCGCAAGTTTGATAATATCCATTGTCGCCATGGCAAGCCCTGCGCCATTGACCATACAGCCAATCGTGCCGTCTAGCTTTACATAATTTAAGCCAAATTGCGCCGCTTTTGTCTCCAACGGCTCCTCTTCGTCCAAATCGCGCAAGGAATGAACATCCGGGTTTCGGAACAGACTATTGTCGTCAAAGCTGACCTTAGCATCTAATGCAACGAGTTTATTTTGTTTTGTAATAATCAATGGATTGATTTCAATCTGCATCGCCCCTTTCTCCATAAAAAGGCGATAGAGATTTCCGATTAAGGCAACAAACTGCCCAATCACTTCTTTCGGTAATCCCAATTGAAAAGCAACCGCACGGCCCAGATACGGCTGATATCCAAAAACAGGATCAATGGGAAACCGAACAATAGCCTCGGGCCTTTTTTCGGCCACTTCTTCAATGTCCATCCCGCCTTCGGTGCTTGCGATCAATGCAACATTTCCCGCCGCGCGATCCACGACAAGACACAGATAAAGCTCCTTGGCGATATCAACCCCTTCTTCTATCAAAAGTTTTTTAACCTCTCGCCCTGCAGAATCTGTTTGATGGGTAACCAATTTTTTGCCTAATAACTCTTTAGCATAAACAGCAACCAACGATTTTTCTTTGGCCAATTTTACGCCGCCTGCCTTGCCGCGTCCTCCTGCGTGAATCTGCGCCTTGACGACGGCAATGGGGCTATCGAGTGTGTCCGCGACCGACTTTGCTTCTTCCGGTGAGAAGGCGACCTTACCGTTTGGAATGGGTATTTGATATTGGGCTAACAATGCTTTTGCTTGATATTCATGGATATTCATAAAAAGGCTCCTTATTAAAAGGGGAACGTCCCCTGCGAGGGGAACGTCCCCTGCGAGAAGGCAGAGTATAACCTAATGCGTGCGCTATTTTCTACCATAAAATAAGGGGATGTCAGCTCAAAAAATTTTGACAGGCATCATTATGACAATAGACTTTTTATTTGATATGATGCCGTCTCTGTCTTATCATGAAAGTTATTTTTCTTTTATTATTTGTGTTGCTTGGGCTTTCTGATCTCTTTGCGCAAGAGATATCCCTCTCTACAAGTGGGACGTATGGTCGCTATTCCGAGAGTCAACAACGCGATAAAATCATTTCGGAATCACTGTCTCTTTCGTATACGGCCCCTTTAATTGCCGGACTCAACCTCTCTGTAAAGCGTTCTAGCTTGACCCGAAAATCACCTCTCGCGGCTATAGACGGAATCAATACAGACCTCTCCTACTACGAGCTTTATACGCGCCCCTCTGGAAGTTATATCGGCGGCAAGGCGGCATTACACCATATTTCAAGTGATGATGATAATTCCGACGGCACCACGATTCCCCATCTATCCATTTCTTATAAACCGGCGAGTTTGCTTTCTGCTTTTGAACTCGGGTTGACCCATACCCCTTATAAGGATGCGACGGCGCAACAAGTTTCCGCTATGTACGCGATGGCCCTGTTTGACCAATATGTATGGTCACAGACAAGGGTGACCTATATCATATTATCCAACCCTATTCAAACAAAGAACAATACCACTGCGGTCGAGGAGCGACTCTCTTATTACGTTGTTCCTGATGAAATCACCCTCTCGTTCTACGCATTATTCGGCGAACGAATTTATGCGTATGATGTTGATTTAGGCACAGCATACAATCTCCCTGACATTCAAAAAGGAAGTTTGGGCGTATCGCTGAATTATAAACTGGAAGATGAAATGAGCCTATTCGTTGATCTTACGCAAGAACAATATTACAATGTTGATATTGGAGACGGCTATTTGGCACGATACTTCACTGTGGGAGGGGCGATCCAATTTTGAAAAAAGAGCCGATAGTGGCATTCTGGAATGACAATATAAGGAGAGATTAAAGATGAAAAAGTTTTGCTTGATGGGTGTTTTGTTGGTGATACTTGTTCTTGCGCAGGCCGCAGTCGCGGAAGATAATTACACATTTAGTTATTCGATAACGAATGAGAAAGGGAAACAAATATTAAAGCTGACGACAACCGCAATCGAGGCGGGGAGAGTTCTAGGCGTTACCTTCTATCCAACCGATATTAAAGATGTCTCAAAAGACGCGTTTAGTACGTTTTTTGCCGTGAAAAAGGGGACAGATACCGTGGAGATACCCGTAGACGCCAGATACAAAAGTGGAACTTTTGAAGCGGCGCTTTGGACAAAGACAATCCCAAAATCCGAATGTTTAAAGACGGACGCGGTTTGTCAAAGAGTTGGGTTCCGCGCGGGTGGTTATTCCACATCTTATATGTGGGGTTATCTTTATGCTCCCTAACGCAAGCCGCTTAAAAGAACTTGCAATTAGTGAGACGGGTTTGGTCTTTGATCCCTCTACTGGCAGTATCTTTACGGCCAATGCAACCGGGGTTCAGATTTTAATGGCGCTCAAAGAGGGAAAGTCTCCTGCCCAAATTAAAACGTCTCTGATGGATGAATTTGAGGTGAGTGAGAACACTGCCGAGATGGATATTCAGGATTTTCTCAATCAATTGTCAACTTCTGGATTTGTAAAAAGTTGAATGTCGCGGTCACTGGATTAAATGCCGTGGATACCCCCGGCCCGGGGGTTCCGGTCGTTCGATGCTTAAAGGAAGCAGATCAATTCAAAGGGAATGGGCGCCGTGCCCTGCGGACCATTGGACTGGCCTACGATGCTTTAGAGCCGGGGATATTAGACGCAAACCTATTGTCTTCGGCCTATGTCCTGCCGTACGCCAGCATGGGGCCGCAATCGCTCCTAGAGAGAATCCGTTTTATTCATCAACGCGAGAAGCTCGATGCCATTATTCCCACCCTCGATGCCGAGCTTCTTAATTTTATACAGATACAGAAAGAGCTTACAGCACTTTCCATCCGCCTGATCCTTCCGAGCGAAGCATCGCTGATGAGGAGAGCAAAAAACAATCTGCCACAATTTGCAAAAGAGTTTGGTTTTAAGACACCCAAGACATCGCTTGTTACGAATCCCACCCAAATAAGTATTACAGAAAAAGAGTTGCCCGTCTTTGTGAAGGGAATTTTTTATGAGGCCTATTTAGCCTATTCTATAGAGGATGTTTTTCGTTATGTTCAAAAAATAAGTGCCAAATGGGGGTATCCTGTACTGCTTCAGGAATATGTTGAAGGTGAAGAGTTTAATGCGGCGACGGTTGGCCATGAGAACAACGCATTAGGGATCGTCTGTATGAAGAAAATCGTGATGACCGATAAGGGAAAGGGGTGGGCCTGTGTTACCATTCGGAACGATAACCTGATTGACCTGACACAAAAAATCATTGCCGCTTTAAAATGGCGCGGCCCAATTGAGGTGGAAGTGATCCTTTCAAAAAAAGATCAGCAGTTTTACATCATTGAATTAAACCCCCGATTTCCCGCATGGATTTATCTTGCGAAGGCCGCTGGCATCAACCTTCCCGTCATCGCGCTCATGTTAGCCCTTGGAGAAAAATGGGACAATACGAATGACTATCAAACAGGAATTGTCTTTTCCAACTATACGACCAACTTGATTACCGACCTAACGCGGATTCAAACACTTTTTACCACGGGAGAGATTCATTATGAAAAAGCCGTATGAGAAGCCATTTATTGCGCGGCATCAAACTGGGATTGTGAATAAATTTGGCGGTGCATCCCTTACCCGGCCTGCCGATGAAATTGACGGTGTGAAGGTCGCGGCGCTTGTTGCCGAGCATGGGTCTCCGTTATTTGTTTATTCGGACGCAACGATCAAGAGAAAACACGCAGAGCTGATGGATGCCTTTTCACTGCGCTATCCTAAGGTGCAACATGCGTGGAGCTATAAAACCAATTATCTAAAAGCCATCTGCAAGCGTTTTCATCAATTGGGATCATGGGCAGAAGTCGTTTCTCCGATGGAATATGAGATGGCGAAGCGGGTGGGAACCGATCCTGCGCATATTATATTCAATGGCCCATCAAAACCTTATGACGCCTTAAAAACCGCGTTGTCGGAAGGGGCAATGGTCAATATAGATAACATGGAAGAGATTTACGAAATCGAAAAAATTGCGACGGAACTGGGCAGGAGTGTTTGTGTGGGTGTTCGCCTCAATATGGCACTGGGGACTTATGTGTCATGGGATCGTTTTGGATTGAATCTTGATTCTGGCCACGCCTATCAGGCCGTCCTGCGCGCTTACGCGGGCGGCAAGATAAAAATTACAGGTTTACACACGCATATTGGCACATTTATTCTGGATCCAGAATTGTACCGTATTGCCGTTAGCAAGGTCATTGAATTTGCCCAACGCATCAAAAAGGATTTCAACATTCAAATCCAAACGCTTAATATGGGAGGAGGTTTCCCCTCTAAAGTGAAACTCAAAGGAACTTATCTTGCCGCAGATTCCGTGCCTCGGTTTGATCGTTATGCAGAGGCCATAACCTCCGAACTGCTTTCTGCCTTTCCGTCCGAGGAACTCCCCCTGCTTATTTTAGAGACGGGCCGCGCCATGATTGACGAGGCCGGTTCACTCATTGCCACGGTTGTGACCACCAAGCGGCTTGGAAACGGAACGCGTTCTTTGGTCATGGACGCTGGGGTCAACTTGCTTTTTACCTCTTTCTGGTACGATCTTGAAATGATCCCTGTGGCGGATCGGGGAAGCGCGCTGGAGGATCATCTTGTTTATGGCCCTCTGTGTATGCAGATTGATGTCATCATGCCCACCATAAAAATCCCGTATCTTGAGAGAGGGGATCAAGTGGTGATCCGTCCTGTTGGGGCATACAACAACACCCAGTGGATGCAGTTTATTCAATATCGGCCTAATGTGGTGATGATTGGCACCAACGGAAAAGTCACCGTGATTCGCAAGGCAGAAGATTTAGACTATCTTCAAGCGTTAGAGCAGATACCGGAATAATGAAAGATTCTCTCTCCCACGTCGCAAACGCCCTTCTGTTTAGCTACTCCAAAATTTTCTTTTCGGAAAATAAGATCACAGGGTTCTTTATTCTGCTGGCCACTTTTACTGTGCCAGTGATTGGTCTCTGCGGTCTTTTTGCCGTGATCTTCGGAAATCTAACGGCCTATTGCCTCGGCATAGATCGGCAAAGCATTCGGGTTGGGCTTTACGGCTTTAATTGCGTTCTGGCCGGGCTGGCAATAGGCTTTTTTTATGGCATGAGCATCAAGGGCCTTATTTTCCTGTCCTTACTCTGTATCCTCTTGACCTTGCTAACCCTGTTTTTAAATAATCTCTTTTACCAGCATCTCGGATTTTCAGCGATGAGCATTCCGTTTAATATCATTATTGGACTCGCGCTCCTTATGGGGAAGCTCGTAACAACCCTTCATCCTGCGAGCGAGTTTAAGCATTTACAGTGGCCGTATCATTTTCCGGTTCCAATAGAAACTTTTTTCAGTGCAATGAGTACCATTCTTTTTCAAGGGAATCTTCTCTCCGGCATCCTTGTTTCAATCGGCATTCTTTTTTATTCCAGAATTGCTTTTGTGTTGATGGCGATTGGGTTTATCGTTGGGGTGGGTAGTATTGATTTTTTCGGAATTCATTCTGTTGATATAAAACAGGCCGGGTTTAACGCTATGTTCTCCGCGTTGGCGATTGGCGGTGTATGGCTGATCCCTTCCATGGGATCCCTTGTGATGGCTATCCTGACGTCCATTTTCGCGTTGTTTCTTGTTTCAGGCGTAACCGCGCTCATGGTCAATCCGCACTATTCGCTTGCATGGCCGTTTAATATCGCCGTTATTTTGGTATTGTATGGATTAAGAAATCGGTTCTATCCATCAACAGGGGTTAATCTGCACACAGGCCACTTTATCTCGCCCGAAGAAAATCTAGGAAAACAGAGGGAGCAGATACGGCAATTTAGGTACAAGGGGTTTGTGGTCGGCCTTCCGTTCTTTGGGAGATGGAAGATTACACAGGGCATTGACGGCCAGCATACCCATAAAGAAGATTGGCGATTTGCGTATGATTTTCAAGCGGTAGATTCTGCCGGACGTCTTTACAAGCACGAGGGTGCGAATCAAGAGGATTTTTATGCCTACGGGTTGCCCGTTTTAGCCCCGATTGACGGCATGATTGAAAGGGTAGAAGACGGCATTGCGGATAATGCCGTCGGTCAGGTCAACACAGAGGCGCGATGGGGAAACTATGTCATCATCAAACACGCGGAAAATTATTACTCTTGTCTCGCGCATTTAAAACAAGGATCAATCAAATGGGAGTCGGGGCAATCTGTCCGAAAAGGAGAGCGGGTTGGATCGTGTGGCAATTCAGGCCGATCTCCCTACCCACATATTCATCTTCAGTTTCAGATGCGGCCTGATCTGGGGGCGCCTTCGATTTCTTTTGAGTTTTCCAATGTCTGTATTGTCTCCGAGAATCCTGTATTTTTGCCAAAGGGGATTCTTGAGGAAGATACGATTGTGCAGAATATGGGACAACCCTTGGCGCACTTCTTTCCTTATGCCTTAAATAAGGAATGGGTGTATGATTTCAATGGGGCAACAGAAATATGGAAGATGGAAGTGGACTTCTATGGAAATACCACGCTTGTTTCAGCCCCAAAAGTAACTCGGCTTTCTTTCATCTTCCTGAATGGTGTTTTGAGAGTGAATCAATTGGAGGGGAAAAGAACCACAGGACTCTACCTTTTTGGAAGTGTGATATCGGAAATCCCCTTTGCACAAAATGAGAAGGGACTACAATGGCGTACGATTGATTCAACCGATTATGGCGTCAATACCGTCTTTGCAAAACTCTTTGATCTCCTCTCTCTAACGGGTCTTGGACTTTTGAGGCGGTTAGATTGTGAAACCCAATTAAAGGGCAATACGTTTTTGTTGACAACACGACCGAGTGTTTATCTGAAAACCCCCTTTAAAGATTTCTGTCTGAAACAACAAGAAATTTCAGAACTTGTTTTTGTGCCCGACTGGGGGTTGAAGTCCATTCATTTAGGCGACAAGAGGTTATGGCTAAAATAACTATTTGACATTGAAAAAAAAAGATGATATTATCTGGCGCATCGTACACATAGGGAAAGGTCTCTTCCGCTATAACGCTTCATCTTACTGATAACTCCTAGAGATT
>CAYJXH010000039.1:0-10206 GCA_964373975.1 uncultured Nitrospirota bacterium
CGTTCCTGATAGATTTTTCGAATCGCCTCAAGAACGCTATCTGGAAGCTCTAACGCGGCAATCCCCGCCTCCTGCACCGCTTGAAATACCCCGGAATCCAGATTGCTTTTTACCTTGAGCAGTGCCGCAACGGCGTCTTTATTCCCAACGGCAAAGCCAATGCGCCAACCGGTCATGTTGAATGTCTTTGAAAGGGAGTGAAACTCAATCCCTACTTCTTTGGCCCCGGGAACTTCTAAAAAACTTGCCGGACGAATCCCATCATAATAAATTTCAGAATAAGCGGCATCGTGACAGATGAGGATATTATAGGTTCGGGCAAAATCAACGACCGACTCGAAAAATCGGCCGCTGGCAACTGCCCCGGTCGGATTATTCGGATAATTGATAAAAAATATTTTGGCCGCTTTTGCAACGTCTACTGGAATGGTGGAAAGATCAGGAAGAAATTTATTTTTCTCAAGCAGTGGCACAAAGTAAGAGGTTCCGCCGGCAAAAAGGGTTCCCGCATGATAGACCGGATAGCCCGGAGAGGTCATCAGCGCGACATCCCCCGGATTGATAAAAGCCAATGGGGTATGGCCTATTCCTTCTTTCGAGCCAATGAGTGTTGCCACTTCGTTATCAGGATTGAGTGTGACATTAAACCGTTCCAAATACCATTTTGCCACTGCCTGACGAAAGGAGATCATGCCTTCGTAAGAAGGATATTGATGATTTTTAGGATTGGTAACAGCCGCTTGCAATCGTTCGATAATTGCTTTAGGGGTAGGCAGGTCGGGGTCTCCGATACCCAGATTGATAATATCCCTTCCTTGGGCAATCGCCTCCTGTTTCATTTTATCAATGGCCGCAAAAAGATACGGCGGCAAATCTTTGATACGGTTTGCTGGGGTAATCGTCATTTTTTCTAATCCTTATGTAAAAAGTCGTGTAAAAAAACCGATGACGTCAAATCGGACGAAATCGTTATAAAAAGCAAAAACCATCAGAGAGACCAGCAGAAAAAGCCCCACCTGACTTGCCATCTCTCGCGCCTTAATGCTTAAAGGCTTACCCATGACGGCTTCAATCAGAAAAAACAGCAAATGTCCGCCATCTAATACGGGAATGGGGAAAAGGTTGATCACCCCTAGGTTAATGCTAATCATGGCCGCAAAAAGCAAGACACTTAAAAGCCCTTGCTCAGCCTGATCCGCGGCCATCTTTGCAATTAAGATCGGGCCACCGATATTGTCGCTGGATATCTTTCCTTCAATCAGTTTAATAATTCCAACAGTATTTAGCCATATCATCTGCCCTGTTCGGTAAAGGCCTAAACCAAACGCGCTGATCGGATCATACCGTTTTGTAAATTGTGTCTTCCCCGGCAAAACGCCAATAATAAAAGAAGGTTGTAAATCGCCAAAAATATCTTTTGTCTCTTTCTTCATGGGGGTAATGGTAAGATTTTTTTCGGCCCCGGCCCGTGACACCAAAAAACGCAGGGCGGCGCCGTTGCTTTCCTGAATGGTTTCTCGAATTTCGTCCCATTGTGTAATTTGCTTTTCGTTAATAGAAATAATTTTATCCCCCGGCAAAATGCCTCCCATCGCCGCGGGAGATTCTAAATCTACCTCGCCCACATCGGGTGCCAGAACGGGAACCCCCACCATAAAAATTCCAAAAAAAACAAAAAAGGCCAAGATGAAATTAAAAACAGGGCCAGCCACAACAATAGCTATTTTTTTAGGAAGCGTTGCCGCAAGGAACGACCGCGCTTTGTCCGCTTCGGGCACCTCTTCTGTTGGGTCATCCCCTATCATGCGAACATACCCCCCTAACGGAAAGGCGCATAGACAGTATTCCGTCTCGCCTACTTTTTTCGACCATAGCTTAGGCCCAAAGCCAAGCGAGAAGGTTTGTACCCCCACGCCGCAAAGCCGCGCCACAGAGAAATGGCCATATTCATGAAACAAGATCAATGCGCTCAAAACCAATATAAACGTTATAATTGCTGTTATTGTAAACACTACTTTTTCTCCTTTTTACTTCGTTGTTTTCTGAATTGCCTTGCCCGTCTCCCAACGCGCCCAAGCGTCTGCCATGAGAACCGCTTCAATCTTCGTCGCCCGAACGGGAGAATGCGCGTCTAATACCTTTCGAACAATTTTATGAATATCCAAAAAACAGATTTTCTCTTGCAAAAACGCGCCCACCGCCTCTTCATTCGCCGCGTTTAACACCGCCGGAAGCGTTCCACCCGCGGCCAGGGCATCAATCGCCATCTGAAGAAGGGGAAATCCCTTTTTATCCGGATGTTCAAATGTCAGCCCTGAAAGTTTTGTCAAATCCAGCGATGCAAAAGGGAGCGGTTTTCGGTCTGGATAAAATAAGGCATACGCAATCGGAACCCGCATATCAGGAAGCCCCATTTGCGCAATCATGGAGCGATCCGTAAACTCGACCAGAGAATGAATAATGCTTTGTGGATGGATCACCACGTCAATCTTTTCGGGGGCAATATCAAAAAGCCAACGCGCCTCAATCATTTCAAACCCTTTATTGATAAGGGTCGCAGAATCAATGGATATCTTTGGCCCCATCTTCCAAGTGGGGTGCGCCAACGCCTGTTTACAGGTTACTGATTTTTTCATTTTAGGCGTGTAACGAAGCAAAGGGCCGCCAGAAGCGGTTAAAATAATTTTCGCAACCTCACTGCGCTTTCCCGCTAATAGAATCTGATGAATGGCCGAATGTTCACTGTCAATGGGTAAGATGGTTACCTTATGCGCTAAAGCCGCGCTTTGCATGATCTCTCCCGCAACGACCATCGTCTCTTTATTGGCCAACGCCACAGTCTTATTGGCTGAAATAGAAGCCAGCGTGGGTAATAGCCCTGCCGCGCCCACAATCGCAGAGAGCACCAAATCAGCAGACGCAAGCCTTGCAACATCAATCACGCCGTCCGCGCCGCTTAAAAGTTCCGTCCGCTGACCGCTTGCCGTCCGCGTTCCCATTTTTTTTGCCAGCAGAACAAACGCCTTTTTATCAAAAAGGGCGGCAACTTGGGGACGGAATTCCTTGATCTGTTTTGTAAACAGGGCATGATTACTGCCCGCCGCCAGTCCAACCACCTGAAATTCTTTAGGAAAACGGCGAACGATATCCAGCGCATTGACGCCAATTGAACCCGTAGAGCCTAAGATAACAATCTTTTTCATAGGAAAAAAACCTTTATTCGTGCCCCCCCACCTAGCTTTCCCAAAAAAGATAGGACTTCGCCCCTTGAAGGGGGAGGAATTAAAACAAGATCAGGTAATAATAAATCAGCGGGGCGGCGAACGCAACCCCATCTAGTTTATCAAACAAGCCGCCATGTGCGGGAATGACCCCCCCTGAATCTTTTACGCCAGCACTTCTTTTACACATAGACTCCACCAAATCCCCCAACTGTGCCACTGCCACCAACACCAGTGAAAGCGCGATGACCGTCAACCATGAAAAGGTCAGATGAAAAAAAATCTTGACCAGAGCCCCCGCGAGACACCCAAAGAAAAAACCACCCATCGAGCCTGACACCGTTTTGCCGGGGCTAATCGCAGGATAAAGTTTCTTACCCCCAATGGATCGCCCAACATAATAAGCCCCCGCGTCGTTTCCCCAGACCACAAACAGCAGGAAAAGAATCAGCCCCGCGCCTTCGGGCATTTGTCGAATCAAGATCAAATGCCCCAAAAACCCTGCAAGATAAAAGACCCCCGCATAAAGAACCGCCGAATCTAATAGCGCAAGTTTTATTTCCCGGAAGAAAAAAAGGTTAAAAAAGAATAGGGCCATGAGAATCAAGAAAGATAATGCCATAAAAAATATGGGAGCGGCATTGAGATAAAATAGGCATAGAACAATGAACCCGCAGGTTAAGCCCAAATAGACTGCCGAAAAAGTTTTTTCCGCAAAATAGAGTTTGTAGAATTCAAATTGCGCCCTTAAAATCCCAGCCGCCGCCACAAGGAAAAATAAGAGGGGTGGCGCGATTGTAATCAAAAAATAAAGGGCCGGGATGAGCGGGGCCGCAACGGCAAGCCGGCTTTCAAGAAGTTTCATTTATGGGTTCCATGCCGCTTGGTCCCCACGATCCCCAACAGGGATCGTTCTCCGGCTGGGCGCCCTGCGCCCCCAAATCGGCGTTCCCGCCCTTGGTAATCGAGCAAGGCAATGAGAAATTCCTTCCGCTTAAAATCCGGCCAAAGCGTTTTTGTGAAGTATAGCTCCGTGTAGGCCAATTGCCACAAGAAAAAGTTGCTGATGCGAACCTCTCCGCTGGTGCGAATCATTAGGTCGGGATCGGGAATCTCGTTTGTGTACAAATAACTTGAAAAAACCGTTTCTGAAAGCGCGCTGATCACTATTTTTTGATTCTGAATATCGTTACAAACATGACGCACTGCGTCAACAATGTCCCTTCTTCCGCTATAACTTAATGCCAAAGTCAGCGTCATCTCCTTATTGTCACGGGTCTTTTCCTCAACCGATAAAAGAAGCTCTCCAATGGATTTTGGAAGGCGGTCAATCTGGCCAATGGCCTTGAGGCGCACCTTATCGGCCATGAGCGTCTTTAACTCTTTTTTAAGGTAAAGCCCTAAAAGCCGCATCAGTTGCGACACTTCCGCTGTCGGGCGATTCCAATTTTCATTCGAAAAGGCATAGAGTGTTAGAAAGCGAATGCCCAATTCTCGTGCAAGGGTTACGACCTCTCGAACGGCCGAAATCCCCTCTCTGTGCCCCGCAATACGGGGAAGATGCCGTTTCGCCGCCCACCGTCCATTGCCATCCATAATAATAGCCAGATGCTTGGGCAACTGCGCCTTATCAAGGCGGGATAAAAGCGTTGCTTCACTCATTGTCTCTAATGCTTTTATTTCCATATTCGATTACTTCGCGGAAATCCCACGCTGTTGCTTTTCAAAAAGTTGATATTGCAACGATTCAAAAATCGTATCGCTTTCATGGTCTGCTTGAAGGGTTGTTTCTATATTGGAAACGATTGTCCCCGTCTTCACATTTTGCATTTCTATTTTTACAAGACCCGAAGAAACAGCAATCGTTATGGAATAAAGCGGTTCTTTGGAAATTGCAAAACGTCCGCTTTCCTGCAATGCCGACCTTAATTCCCACATTAAAAAGCGATCTTCTTCCGTGACCCCGCCACCACTGATATCAATCGGAATCCGCGCCGCCGTAAGCCGAACGAGGTTCCCTATTACAGGGACGGATGTCCCGATCACCCTCGCAGTAATCTGCCCAGACACAATACTTATAACTTCCAACCAGGCGATTTCCTCTTCAAAATGCCCCAGGATAGTATGCGTCACAGGGTGATAAAATGGATCTCCCTCACGATAGACGGAAAGCAGAACTCCGGAAGATAAGCCCGTTTCGTTTTCAGACTGTATCACAATTAGATCATGCTCTACAGTGGCAATCTTACCCGTTGTCTTTGGGAAATAGGTTATAAAGGCATTGGCAATATCACCCATACTTCCAGTCGTGTTTTCTGCCGTCTTGTTTTCTGAAAGCCCCGTGGCATTCGCCCACATAGGCAGTAGAAAAATTAAAAATAGTGTGAGCCGTTGTTTATATCTCATTGTATTGTATATTTGCGGTATAATAACATCAGGAGGGACTAGAATATGTTTCTTATGCCAGAAAGTCAAATCATGCGATGGGGCCGCATCGTTCTTGTTTCAATCATTTTTTTTGTTGGAGGCGGTAAACAAGCCTTCGCCATTAAGGCAAGTCCCCCTCTCAACCTTTCTCTCGCAAGCCGAAACCTGCCCGATGGACAAACCGAACTGACGTTACAGGCAATAGCCAGTGTTACGATAGACAAAGTAGATTTATCCATTGTGCTTCCTGCATCACTTGATCTTGCCTCCGGCGGATTAGAATGGGGGGGAGCAATGGCCGTTGGGGAGAAGAAGGAAATCCGGGTGTTGGTTCGTACACTTGCGAATATCCCGTCAAATGTTATCGGGAAGGCGTTAGTCTATTTTTCCCATGGGGGTACGACCCCTGCGAGCGAATCGCTTACGCAACGGGTAAGCCTCCTTTTAAACGCACCAAAAGAAAAACCGTCTCCTCCCTCAAAACCGCCTCAATTGAGAAAGCAGGGGCGCGATACAATCCTTGAATTTAGGAGCAAATAGAAATGAACCGCCAAGTTTTACTCGGACTTCTTCTATCTCTTACAATACTGGTGGGGTGCGATGGAAAGCCCGATGTAGAGCCACTGCCATCGGGCGCTGTCTCGTCTTGCGGCGTACAAAAGCCCAAACCAGCCGCACCGGATGTAGGGACACCCCCTCTGGAAGCCATTTCGTTGCCAGTGAGTTTCTCAAAAGGGTCCAGTAGTCTGACTATTTCAGGCACGGCATTCTATGAAGATAAACCCTATAACGCAAGTGGATTTACGGGAGCGATTGTTAACACGCCCATCCGGCAAGCCATTATTAATTTAATTGCCAATGACGGAAACGTTTTATTGGCCTCTAGGCAGACGGGAGAAGATGGCTCATTTACCTTTAGCGGTATTGATAACTCTGCCCAACAAGGGGGGGTCCATCTACAAATTCAAGCAAAAAACGCAAGCGATAGCGCAAGCCCCGCAGAAGTCCGAAACAGTCAATTCGCTAATCCTCCCGCCCTGCTAGCGATAAGCGGCCCTACATTAGACGACAGTGTAAGCAATAATTTCCCTTCGGAACAAATTATCGCTTCTGCTTCCGATATCGGCGGTGCTTTTAACATTCTGGATAATTTTTTAAAGGGCGGTGCGTTTATAAAAAAACCCGGCTTTTGCCCCACGATGATAGATCCCAATGCAGAATGTAAAGCCCCCTTTCTTACTGCATATTGGCAACCGGGAGGTAACCAAGGATCAGTTTTTGATCCGGAAATCCTTGCTATTTCTTTGTGTGGAGGCGGCGGTGGAGGCACATGTTCTGTTGGTGACACAGACGAATATGATGATACGATTGTTCTACACGAATATGGCCATTTTATCACTAGCAGTTTCTCTCACGATAATTCGCCCGGCGGCAGCCACGGCCTTTCTGAGAGCGATCAGGATATCCGGCTATCCTGGTCAGAAGGGTGGGCAACTTTTTTTGCCTCTGCTGTATTGGGAAGCCCATTGGCCGTAGATACAGGCCCGCAGGGATTTAGCTTTGATATAGACATCGCAGGGAATAAATATATCACAAACGAGGTATCGGTCAGTGCCATTCTATGGGATGTCTTCGATGCCCCTTCTCCCGATGACGACCTCATCACCACAATCGCCTTTCCCCCTGTCTGGAAATCGTTTGTAAATATACCCACCGCCACGACAACAATGGAGCAATTCGCATTCTTGTTTATGGCCGATCAACCAGCCAGTGTCACTAATTTTCAGACCATTCTAACGGGAAGAAGTGTTGAGCTTTTCCCTGATACGGGTGAGTCCGCCGGAGAGTCCACGCTTATCGTAGGCAATGTGCAAGAACACACACTCTACCTATCGGGGTCAAATCCGGTTGGCGATGAAGATGTGCTTACCTTCTCTGTAACCGCTGGAACATCCTACACGGTAAAGACATTTAATCTGACAAACGGGGCCGATACGTTTCTGACAGTTAAAGATGGCGGATCGTTCTCATTAACAAATGACAATGCAAGTGGATTAACCCACATGAACGGTTGTGGAGCAACGTATCCCAAAAACGGTTTGACCACACTTTCGTCATCAATTACTTTCAATCCTACTACAGGGGGAACTTTTTTTGTTCACGTCAAAAGATCGCCAACAGCCCCTTTATCCACGGGGCTCACAGGGTCTTATGATATAAGACTGACCAGTCCCTAAATCAGCCCCGTCTCGATCTCAAAGGCAACGGAAGGGACTCTGATTTTCCAGCGGGTTAAAACCTCTGGATGAATCTCTCCGATCCACCCGATTTCTTGGCCGACCCCCTGATCTCCTATAAAGATGGCCCCCGTTTGCCCGGGAATAAAGGTTGGATGCGAAATCGGAACCAGTCGAACCTGCATCGAAAGCGTGTGAAAAAGTGCCGAAAGCACCGCGTGCAACTCTGAAAAATTCGCCTCCGCATGGCTAATCATTGCCCCTAGATGGAGCGCGGTTTTGCAAGCATCACCGGATGGGGACATCCTTGCTGTCTCCCCTATTTCAAAAAGACGGTGCGGATAATAAGCCTTTGAACTGCTCCCTTCCACACGAAGCAATGACGGAAGTATCCATGAACGCGGGATGGCGTATCGCTCGGTCATGGGGTTTTCAATCAGGACAACTTGTCCTTCTGGGAAATTTTGAAGCGCATGGCCTCCCATAAAATCGCATTGCTCCTCACGAGAAGAAAGAAGGTTTGAAAGCACCTCTTCAAAGCCAAAGCCAATCATGGCCTCTGTTAATCGCGCCGATTTCTTTGACGCGGCAGAACGCGAACCAATCGTTGCCGTTTTGGGTAGCGTCGGAATAAAGGTTTCATATCCGCGGCTAATCGCAAAATCTTCGACAATATCAATGGGGTGCATGATGTCATCTCGGGTGGCACCGGCCACTGCGGTAATAGTGCCCACGTTGTGGGTGCTGACATTATCAACATACGCAACACGGTAACCATACGATGTTAGGTATGATACGGCCTCCTCCCTTGAGATTGGCTCGCCCAATGCCCGCTCAAAATCGCTTAAAGCCACTTGCGTTGGTTTGGAAAAATCACACGGCATCTTCAATGTCTCTTCTGGAAATTCAATGTTCAAAGGTTCTATAACGCCGCCTCGGTCGGAAAGATTACACGCAAAGATATTCACCGCTAACATCACCTGTTTAAGATTGGTTCCAGTGACCTCCACGAGAAGATCGGTATCGCCAACACGAACTTCGCCAATCTCACGGCTATTGATAATGGGGGGGAAAGAAAGGATTTGATTGTTCGCATCCTTTAATATCGGAACGTTTGTATGCCCTTTTAATATCTCTCCAAAAGCAATTCCCTTGGGATGACTTTTAAGAATCTCGGAAAGCGTCATGGGGGTGTCAAACCCTAACGGGGTAAACCGCGTTGTGTCTCTATCGGCCACGGTGTATGATACAGGAAAGACAATTTTAGCAAATGAGTATAGGCCAATTGAAAGCGCCTTGCGTTTCTGTCCATAAATATCAGCGAGCTTCTCTTGCGATTGAATCAACTGGGTTAAGACCGATTCCGTAATCGTCAATCCGTGCACCAAAAATCCACCCAGATAAGGCCGAATAGCCATCACGGCTTTTGAAACGGTAATTTTTTGTTTAGCCTGTTGCGAGAAAAAAGGATAAGGATCAGAAACCCCTTTTGTATGAATGCGTATTTGCCGCGCGATTCCCTCGGGCGACCAAAGATCGGGGCGATTGCTGTCGTTTAACTCAATTTTAAGAAGTTCCTCCGTCCACTCTTTCAACTCCCCTTTGACCAGAGGCAAAAGAGCGAGGAGAGAATCCGCATTGATTTGTTTTCCCAACAACGCTTCAAGGTCAGAGCGTTTTACTTCAATCGTCGGCATGTTTTTATTCCTTTGTCACTCTCGTACCCATCTTCTCGTAAACATTCTTCCTCAATCCGATACAAAATATCTGTACTGTTTCTCCATGAATCCGAAACACTACCCGAGAATCCCCCACCCGTAACTTGTAAAAACCTTTAAGATTAGCGTGCAATGGAACCCCATATGAAAATGGAGATGTGCGGAGCTTCGTTTCAATGGCAGTCTTGATGCGCCGTTGGTCTTGTAGAACAAGAGAAGCAAAATCTTTTGTCGCCGCAGTGTGAAAGACTATTTCAAATGCGCCCATACCTGCTCTGCCGGAATAAATTTCTGCTGTCCCTTTAGCCGCGACGACACCATATCAGAAAGCATCTGATCCTCCTCCAATTCAATCGCCTGTAACAAGAGGTCTCGCGCCTTCGCGGAGATGGAGACCCCCCCTTTCTTTGCCATTTTCACAATGATCTGATACAACGGCTTCTCTAACACCATATTTAACCGTGGATTCGCTGCGGGCATATTGATTCTCCTTTTATAAGGTACATAATGAGTGTACCACCCTATATGTTTGAATTTCAAGAAATGGGCACGGTCGGAATCGAACCGACATGAGGCTTCCCTCGGCAGTTTTTGAGACTGCTG
>CAYJXH010000040.1:0-10180 GCA_964373975.1 uncultured Nitrospirota bacterium
CGGGCGACTCGACCCCCTCACTTTTGCACAAGTTATTCTCACGGGGCTCCTAACCCTCCCCAGGAAGGGCAACGTGCCCTGCGAGGGGAGGGAACGTTTATTTATTTCGACGGCGAATAAAATGGATTCTTTCCAGAGGCATGATCGGTTGTATCAAATACCTGCTTCACCTCTGGAACATATTGCGCGAGGGCACGCTCAACCCCCTGTTTTAAGGTAACAGATGCCTGCCCGCACCCTTGGCAGCCGCCGCCCATTTTAATATAGATCGCGTCCCCTTTTACATCCAGCAGGGTAATTTTTCCCCCGTGTCCTGCGACACCCGGATTAATTTGCGTATCCAAAACACGCTGAACCTTCAGGCGCACTTGCTCTTCAGGGCTTCCTTGGGCACCCGCTATGGTTTGTTCAAAGTTCGCGGCCTCGCTAATTAAGTGTTCTCGAATAATTCTTCCAACCTCTTTTCCCGCTACACGCCAATCGGTACCAGCCTGCGCGGCAACCGTTACCTTAAAACCTTCTAGCGCCACAGCGGTAATGCCAGAAACCTCGAAGATTTCTTCGGCCAGCGGATATTCTTTTGCTTTATTCTTATCTTGAAATTGAAATGTCCCCCCCGCGAGAACAACGGGGCGATCCACGGTAAACTGACATCGCTCTGCATCAAGGGGACTGGCCGTTATTTTGATTTCATTTTCTTTTGTTTTCATGCGTTACTCCTTACACATTGCGCAAGGACAGATTCCTCGCAGATGATCAAAATGATAAATCCCTGTGTCATGGTGATCGGAGAATGAAAAGCTCAAAGCGTAATTCCCCGTGGTTTCAACCTTAATTCCCAAAAGGTCTAGCGGAATGGCTTCCTTCTGAAGAATCTTCTTTCCTGTCCATTCCTCCACGCAACCCGCGCAGGAACAATTTTGCCTCAAATACCGAAAGCTGTACAAACTGACATGGCCGTCTTCCCATTTAATCTCTAATGAGTGATTTCCTTTTTTCTTAATCGCAACAGGTGTGGTTGATTCTGTCATCATGGCTTACACCCCAAAAGAGTCTGCCGTTTCTTCCGGCTCTTCTTCAATAACCAACGTTTTTTTATTGTAACTTCGGACATAAATCTCGGTCGCCAGTTTGTCGGCAATATCAACATAAACCCCGGCCGTGATGGGATCAGCCAGAATAAGCGGGAGTCCTTGATCGGCATATTCCCGTATTTTTTTATTCAAAGGAACGCTCCCTAAAAAAGGAACACGCAGTCTTTGGGCCTCACCTGCAACCGTCCCCGATCCAAAGATATCGTCCTGCTTACCGCAATGGGGACAAAGATACGCACTCATATTCTCAATCATGCCTAGCACGGGGACTTTTGTTTGTTCAAACATGCGGAATGTTTTTAGGGAGATGGTCAGGCCCACATCTTGCGGCGTCGTTACAATAACCGCACCCGTCACCGGAACGGTTTGCACCAGCGTGAGATGGACATCGCCGGTTCCCGGAGGCATATCCACAAACAAGTAATCAATTTCGCCCCAGTCAACCCGCAGAAGCGATTCCTGAACCGCCTTATGGGCCATAGGGCCTCTCCAAATAAGCGGCGCACTGCCTTTGGATAAAAGACCCATAGACATAAACTTAATGCCATGCGCCTCAATGGGGATAATGCCGCGTTCGTTCTGCTGGAGTTCCGCGTTTTTGGCCCCCATCATGATGGGGAGAGAGGGGCCGTAAATGTCGCCGTCTACCATGCCCACCTTCGCGCCATATTCCGAAAAAATCGCCGCGAGGTTTACGGCAACAGTAGATTTCCCAACGCCGCCCTTGCCGCTCCCTACCGCAATAATATGTTTTACGCCCGTCACGCCGCGGGCATTCTGTTCCATGCGAATTTCCGTCTGCATTTTAATCTCTACGGAAGCAACGCCCGTCACGAGCGATAGAACCCGTTCTGATTCCTCCCGCAGTCTTTCCTTAGAGGGAAAAAGGGGGGTTGGCAGGGCCAGCGTGAAGGTGACACGGGAACCCTCTATTTTGAGATTTTGGACATAGCCAAGCGCAACAATATCTTTTTTAAGGGCTGGATCTAAAACTTTTTCCAAAACCGAGAGAATGGATTTTTCATCTATTTTATCTGTCATAAATTTCTCCTATTGACACTTTATTGTACGCCATACCATTTCTGATCGGCAATCTTTTTTTTGGCCCGGGTACAATCTCTCTCTTGTATCTAAACCGCGCGCTCTATATAATGGGCACATGGAACCTGAAGAACAACGGCATACGAAACAATTTGACATTATTGTTATCGGGGGCGGGATTATCGGATGCGGCATTGCTCGTGAGGCGCGCTTACGCGGGATTTCCGTTGCCCTCTTTGAAAAAGGGGATTTTGCGAGCGGAACCTCTGGGAAAACCTCATCCCTCATTCATGGCGGCATTCGCTATCTTGAACAAGGGGCCTTTGGCCTTGTTCGCGAATCGTTAGAAGAACGGCACAAACTCCTGCATCTAGCACCGCATTTGGTTTCACCTCTTCCGTTTCTCTTCCCCATTTACGAAGGGAGATCAAAAAGTAAATTATCCCTAAAGATAGGCATGGCCCTCTATCATTATTTCGCCGGAGACAAGGCGATTGGGCCGCATCGTTTCCTCTCTCCCGCACAGGTTCACTTCATGGAGCCGAATCTCTCCCCGCAGGGCTTGCAGGGCGCGGCGCTCTTTTCCGATTGCCAGATGGACGATACCCGCCTCTGCCTTTCCGTATTACATTCCGCAAAGAAGCTTGGCGTCAAGGTTTTTAATTATACCGAGGTGATCAGCCTCATCAAGCATGGACGAAAAGTCTGCGGTGTGCGCGTCAAGGAAATTGCCAATGGCAACGAATACGATGTAGAGGGAGGCGTTATCATCAATGCGACTGGCGCGTGGAGCGATACGATATGCCAGATGGAAGGAACGCTTGCACAGCGGCACGTTCAACCCACAAAAGGGATTCATCTTGTATTGCCAAAAATCACCGAGAAGCACGCGGTTGTCCTGTCTGGCCATGAAAAGGGACGCATATTTTTTGTAATGCCATGGCGGGAACACTCGCTCATTGGCACCACGGACACACACTATGCCGGCGACCCAAACCATATTGTATCTGATGAGGATGAGGTGAAATCTCTTTTAAGTGAGACGGCGGCATTTTTCCCAATCGTTGCTCAAGAAAAGGTCTTGGCGCGTTTTGCGGCGTTGCGGCCACTCTCTTACAGCAGAAAGAAAAATCCCCTATCCATCTCTCGAAAAGAACGGATCGAATGGACCGCAGGTAAAATGCTGGTGGTCTCTGGCGGGAAGTTTACCCTGTTCCGAAAAATTGGGGAACGGGTTGTAGATGCCATTTTAAAATCGTATCCGCGCTTGCCTGTTTTAAAAAGGCCGGCGATAGAACCGCTTCTCCACGGCGCGCCGACCCTTCCGCTCAACAACTATATTCGGCAGGAGCGTGCGCGAACATCACAGCAAGTCAGCACAGAATTATTAGGGCATTTAATCCGCGCTTATGGAACCCACTATCAGGCGGTATTAGATTGTGCGAATGGGGATCCCCGTTTGTTAAAACCTTTAACGGCATTGGGGTATCCCCTTTTGGCGGAAGTGCTCTATGCTGTGCGAAACGAACAGGCCGTGCATCTTGGCGATTTTATGTTGCGTCGCACCCGAATGGCGCATGGCCCCTACCGCAATTCCCTGCGATTGATCCAGACTATAGCCAAGACCATGGGATCGGAGTTAGGCTGGAGTTCCGAGCAGATGCTCGATGAATTTCAAGCCTATATCGCAGAGACCGCAGAATAGCGATTCATGGATCGCATCCACGAAATTACATTTTTGGTTTTAGGATCGTTGGCCGTGGGCGGGACATTTCTTCTTTCCATGCCCTCGCTCACAACCGCAGGACTATCCTTCTATCGTGTTAATGGCACGGTCTTCTTGGTTACCGCTTTATTGGGGCTATTCCTTGGTGCCCCTGCCGTTTCTCTCTCCACGATTTTTTTCTTATGTTTTATAGGCATTCTATTTTTTTACAATCTCCGCCTGTGGTTTCGCCATCCTCATTCTAGTCATTCCCTGCTTTGGGTTTCTGCAACAGTCGGTGCCATTGGCTTGCTGATTGCCTTAGGGGATTTTGTTTCGCCTATAGATTTTCCAGTTCGGTTTTTATTTCTTTCTTCGCATGCGATCCTTCAAAGTTTGTTATTAGGCGCAGGGGCATTGGCGATGCTGTTGGGACATACTTATTTGACACAGCCTACATTGTCTATTGTTCCGCTGATGTTTTTCTCCCGAATCTTTATGGGACTTGTTTTTGCGGAAGGGGGATTGGCGATACTGAATCTTATCTTGGCCGCCAAGTCGCCGCAGGTACAAAGCGCAATCATGCTCAACTCGTTCGAGGGACTTTATTTATGGATTCGCGTTGTGACCGGAATTCTTGGCCCAATGATTTTGGCCCCCATGATCATCAAGACCGTTTCCGAACGGGCAACCATGTCAGCGACCGGGCTTCTTTATATCGCCATGCTCATGGTCATTATCGGCGCGCTCTTCTCGCGGTTTTTCCTGTTGGTGAACCCGCAATTGATATAGATACATTTATGAATAAATTAAAGACTCGCGTCGCTGCCCGCGCTTCTGTTTTAAACAGGATATTTCTTTTTTCCGATTTTGACGGCACACTGGTTCCGATCCGAAAAGACCCCGCAAAGGTGATCCTTTCACTCCAAGCGCGAAAGATATTGGATAAGCTCGCCTGCCATATTCCGCTCGCCATTATCAGCGGGCGATCATTAGCGTTTCTTAAAAAGACAATGGCTATACCTAAAATTATTCTTGCCGGAAATCATGGGCTTGAAATTAAAATGGGGCGGCACCGATTCGTTCATCCCCAAGCCGTCTCTTGTAAAAAAGAAATAAAGCAGTTTGCGCGCGGCCTTAAAAAACAATTTTTAGAGACCCCCGGCGTTCTCATCGAAGAAAAAGGATTAACCCTCACCTTTCATTATCGGTTGGTTTCGCCCAGCAAACGAAAAGCTGTTTGCAGTCTGTTCTACGATTATTTCAAGGGGGCAACAGCCCCTGTGACGAATAAATCCCCTCTGAAGGTCTGCACAGGGAAGATGTCTCTGGAAATTCGACCCAACATTGACTGGGGAAAGAAGGACGCGATACGATGGATTTTAGAAATGTATAAAAAACGTTTCCCGAAACAAAGGGTCATTCCGATTTATATCGGTGATGATGAAACGGATCGTTCTGCGCTTGCAATGATTAAAAAAATAGGGATATCTATCGCAGTCGGTGTTCCAATGAAGGCAACCTATTTTTTGCCCTCTCAATCGAAATGTATTGAATTGTTAAGGCAAATTCAGGTAGAACTAATGGATCAATAAGGAGATTTGGCAATGGAGAACAAAAAGACAGAAGAGAAATTAAAAAAAATACTCACGGGAACAACGATTGCGGCAGGGCTTATTGTGTTGGGCCTCCTTCTGGTATACGCGCCAGATGGCAAAGAGATATCCGCGCCAGCAATGGACAATCTTGCGACCCCCGTTTCAGAAACGAAAACAGCAGAAACGATTCAGAAAGAGGAGGGTATCAAAAAAGAGCTAAAGGGAATTGTGTTTTTCCCCGAAGAGGGAAGAACCCATGTCCCTAAAGATACCCGCGTGATCTATAAAACAAACCCGCCTACTTCTGGATTTCATTATGACAAATGGCTTCCCCCAGCAGTTTATGAAGAGGATAAAGCAGAGCCGGAATTGCTGGTGCATAACCTAGAGCATGGCAATGTGGTTATTTATTTTGATCGGGAGAAATTGGACGCCAAGGATAATGAAGCATTATTGGTGCTTCCCAAAAAACATGCAGGCCAATGGGATGGCGTTGTGCTGGTCAATAAAAAAGGGATGGAACCGCCGCTGATTCTCACCGCATGGCGAACCTCTTTACCATTAAAAGCGTATGATGCGGGAAAGATTTCAGCATTTTTAGACGCTTTCCTAGGTCGAGGCCCAGAAAATCCAGTTCGGTGAAATTGACTAACAATGAAGCCCGTGTTATCGTGGCCTTATAGTGAAACGTCCCCTGCGAGGAGTATTTTATGGAACCTTATGTGCAACCCAAAGATTACGAACGACCCAAAGACCCAAAACTATTTGATAATCTCGTAATTGTTGGGCTGGTTTTCAATGTGATGATTGTCATCGTCATACTTCTTTACTGGCTGAATCTCCTTTAATTAAAATCCGAAAAATTAACCCTCCGCTCTTTAATATGGACAAGATAGTTGTCTTAATTACAACGCCCTCTAAAGAGGAGGCGGAGGCTATTGCAAAGCATGTTGTGGAAAGCAAGCTTGCCGCCTGTGTCAATATAATCCCAGCCGTGCAGTCGTTCTTTTTCTGGCAGGAAAAGCTCTGCCGTGAATCGGAAGTGCTTCTCTTAGTTAAAACAAAAAAATCCCTTTTCGCGCCGCTTTGCGAGGCGGTTCAGAAAAAACATTCCTACAAGGTTCCAGAAATAATTGCCTTGCCGATTGTGGAAGGCGCCTCAAGTTATCTGCAATGGATAGAGGAAAACACCCAATAAAAACCGAGTCAACACAGCACGCCATTTCGCCTTCGGAAGACCTTGTTGATATTTATGACCGTCTCTTTGCGGCCTTTGGCCCGCAACATTGGTGGCCTGCAGAATCCCGATTTGAGATGATTGTAGGGGCGATCCTAACCCAAAATACCGCATGGAAAAACGTGGAAAAGGCGATCGCTTCTCTGAAATCAAATGCCGTTTTAACCCCTGCGACCCTTCGTGAGATTTCCCAATCGGACCTTTCGTTACGCATCCGTTCATCCGGATTTTTTAATCTGAAGGCGTTACGCTTGAAGGCATTTATTGGCTTTTTATTTGATGAATACGATGGATCACTCAATAAGATGTTCGCAGAATCGGGAGATCGCCTGCGTGAGAAACTGCTAGCGATTAAAGGGCTAGGGCTAGAAACAGTAGACTCAATTTTGCTTTATGCGGGCGATTATCCTTATTTTGTTGTGGATGCCTATACACGCCGTATTTTTTCAAGACATGATTTGATTGATCCAAAAAGCACCTATCAGACGATACAGGATTTCTTCATGGAGCGGCTTCCGGCGGATGTTAGGCTCTACAACGAATATCATGCTTTAATTGTAAAGCTCGCCAAGCAATTTTGTAAAAAGGAGCCAGAGTGTCTTTCCTGTCCGTTAAATTATTTATTTGAAGCGCAACGGAAACCCACCGTGATATCGCGATAATCCGGAACCATTTTCATTCGTGCTGAAACGCGGCCAGAAAGGTGCGAATCGTTCCATGATCCGCCGCGTAAGACTTTCGTGTCCCCCACAGAAGGCCCGTGCGGGTTTTTATTGGGAGCCATTTTATAGTAAAGCTCGTCATACCAATCGGCAACCCATTCCTGCGCGTTCCCCGCCATGTCATATACGCCATAAGTAGATTGATCCATTTTAAACGATCCGACAAAGGCGGTATACGCACTGCCATCTTCCGCGCCTAAAAAATTACCATAAAGCGGTTGAGGCGCATCCCCCCACGGCCATGCCTTTTGTGTATTTCCCTTAGCCGCTTTTTCCCATTCTGCCTCGGTGGGAAGGCGCGCTCCGCTCCACTTGCAAAATGCCTCCGCATCCAGCCAGCTTATATAAACTGCGGGCTGGTTTACGTCATTAAATTGCTCAATGTTTTTAACGTAGCGAGACAGGGCGGGGCGATGGTGTGTGGCCTTCCTAAATTCTTCATACTGAAATTGTGTTATCTCAAATTGATTGATTTCATACGCATCCAAAAAGACACGCCGAACGGGTTTTTCATTTGGGCCTCCCTCGTCTGATCCCATGATAAATTCACCTGCGGAAATCAAAATCATTGGATTTGAGATTGGTGTCCCTGAAGATTTTAACGGAATGGAATGGTCTTGTTTGGGTTTTGTCAAAACAATGCCCGCGATAACAACCAGAACAAGAAGCCCAACAAAGAAGAACCAGCCTTTTAAAAAGAGTTTGTCCATTTGTTCTTATCGTGTCTTTATCGTTCGTTTCGCCCAAACAATTTCACCCAGATGGTCTTTCCTGCTACGCCAGCCTTTTTAATCTCGGCAACCTGATCGGGCGGCCAAGCATTATCTTGCAGTTTCTTGGAGAGGACAAAGGTGTCTAACGTCGCGACATCATTCCAGATGCCAGCTTCCTTCACCGCCGTTTCCAATTTCGAGCGGCCCGGATCGCTTTTTCCGGGGAACGTTATATTCGGATAAACTCGCACCCGCACCTTGTGCGTCTTGTTGTACAAAATATCCACTTTTTTTGTCTGCGCGTAAGCCACCATCGCCTCTTTTACTTGTTCAATTTCCGACTTGATCTTATCCGCTTCAGATTGCAATGCCATAAACTGGGAAACCAACGCGACCCCTTCTTCCTTCATATATTCATTTTTGGGCAGTGGCGTTGTCTCATACAAATGCTTAAATAACGGACAGATCGGGCGATATTCACACCAGTTGCAAAGCCCCGATTGTTTTGTTGGAAATACGGATGCAGATTCTATTTCGTCAATCAGGGCAATGGTTTCGTCTCGAAGCGCCGCCAAATCGGAGGTTGTTCGGCGAGAACGAAACTCCCGGTCAAACAGCAGATAATGCCAAATCAGAACCACTTCTTGGGTGTCCGGCCAAAGCTTTTCCACGGCCATCTGATAAAAGGCCAGTTGGCGGTCTTCATCAAGCTCTGGTTGCGTGGGCAACATTCCCCTTGCTTTATAATCATGAATCCACAAAACCCCGTCGGAAGGCTGGCTCAACCGATCAACAAACCCTTGCAGGGTGTACTTGCCTGCAGAATCAAGCTCAAGCGTTATGCGGTATTCCAGTCCCAATGTCTTAGACTGATTAAACGGGTGATAGCGTTGGTAATAATCGGTAATCGCCCTATGGCCCATCTTAAAATATTCCGAAGGCCCAACCTCCTCGCGCACAATAACAATCCCATCGTGCCACTGCGCGTCCCAGTCGCGTTGGTACTCGGCAACAACCCCTTCCAATGTTACTGGCTTTTCAAAGCGAAGATTTTTATACAGTTGCTCGAGGGCGCCGTGAACGCGCGATCCCATAAACGCCTCAATGCCCTCGGTGTCCGACGCGATCTTGTCAATATAAGCAAACTTAAATTTTTGAGGACATTGCCGATAGCTTTCAAGCCGGGAGTGAGAGTAGGTCATAATGAGCGAAGCCTTTCTAATATCGCCTGCATATCGGCAGGTGGCGGGGCCGAAAAGTGGACCTCCTGTTTTGTTGTCGGATGCGTGAAGCCTAATGAGGCCGCGTGCAACATCTGTCGCGCCGCGCCTAGTTCAGAGATGCGGGCCGTTCGGCCTCCATACGTTTTATCCCCCACAACCGGATGACAAAGATGCGCCAGATGAACCCGAATTTGATGGGTGCGGCCAGTCTGTGGCTCTATGTCCAGCAAGGTCGCAATCTCAAATCGTTCGGCAACGGTGTAATGGGTTTCTGCTTCACGCGGGCGATCTGTCCGGGCAGATATTTTTTTGCGATCTGATTTATCGCGGCCAATCGCTAGGTTGATCTTTCCTTTCTTATCTTTCATCACACCTGCGACAATGGCCAAATAGTGCCGTTTAATTGAGTGACATTTAAATTGCGCCGAAAGAGATTCGTGTGCAGAATCGGTTTTGGCGATGACCATGATTCCCGATGTGTCTTTATCCAAACGATGCACGACCCCCGGCCGCTCGCGTCCGCCTCGCACCGAAAGATCATGACAATGATGCAAAAGCGCGTTTGCCAATGTTCCGCTCAAATGCCCGGTCGCAGGGTGAACGACCATGCCAACCGGCTTGTTGACAATTAAAATAACCTCGTCCTCATAGACAATATCCAGCGCAATCGGCTCGGCAATCAAGTCCACTGGCGCGGGACGCATGACCAACAGCGCAATCTGATCCCCCTGCTTGACCTTAAAGCTTGCTCTTGTAGGAAGGCCATTGACCAAGATGACCTCTTCATCAATTGATCTTTGTATCCGGGATCGCGACACAGGAAGCCTTTTGACAAGATAAAGATCAA
>CAYJXH010000041.1:0-10069 GCA_964373975.1 uncultured Nitrospirota bacterium
AACTGATAGATCATGCTTTCCATATCGGTGAGAACGCGATCCTTGGTGGGGATTACAATTTTTGGAAGCGCGGCCACATACGGCCCTTCAGGAAGTTGGTCTAAACACTGTTTAATAATCTTACTGCTCTCTTTTAACTCTTCCATGCGAACCCAGTAACGATCATAAGTATCGCCGTTTTTGCCCAATGGCACGCTCCATTTCACCTTATCGTAGGCACCATAAGGAGAAACTTTTCGGAGATCGTAATTAACGCCAGAGCCGCGCAAGGTTGATCCAGAAAGACCAAAACTAACTGCGTCGGCGGCGGAGATAACAGCGATATTTTGGGTTCGGGCCAGCCAAATTCGGTTGTTGATTAAGAGGGTATCGTATTCCGCTACTTTAGAAGGAAACGACGCAATGAATTTATAAATATCCTGAATGATTTTAGAGGTAAAGTCGCGTTCGACCCCGCCAATGCGATACCAACTGGTGGTAAGCCTCGCCCCGCAAAGATCGTCAAAGATATCTAACAGAATTTCCCGTTCGCGAAAGGTATAGAAAAAAACCGTCATGGCGCCGATATCCAACGCCTGTGTACCGAGCCAAAAGAGATGACCGATAATTCTCTGTACCTCTGCGACAATCGTTCTTAAATATTCTGCTCGTTCTGGTACCGTTATGCCCAAAAGCTTTTCGACGGCACGCACATAAGCAAAGTTGTTATACATTGCGCAAACATAATCGAGCCTGTCTGTATGCGGGATGAATTGATGGTAGGTAATGGTTTCTGCGAGTTTCTCAACGCCGCGATGCAGAAAGCCCAACACAGGTTCCGTCTTGACGATGCGTTCCCCTTCCAACGTCAAAACGATTTTTAACACGCCATGCGTTGCCGGATGTTGCGGCCCCATGTTGACAAGCATCTCCTCTGTTCGCAATAAGGGAAGGGACTTTGTTGCAGGCAATCCGTGTTGTAAATCTGTTTCGGGCATCATTTTATTCTGTGGCGAGTGCCGCGCGCCGCCCTTTGTGATAGTCGGACAACTTGCTATTTGCCGCTACAATGGTTTGAAGTTCATCGGCAATTTTACACAAATCTTTTCCGGGAACAACAACATAAATCTCGTCTTCTCCAATATCGGTGTAAATTCTATTGCCAACACAAGCTGTGCTTGTTACGACGCCGCCTGCAAGTGCGGCAGGGAGTGCCATGCAAGTGGGACGCGCCATCAATGGCGTTTGCGTGGAAACGCCAGCCCGTATTGAGGCCTCTTGGATAAGCATCAATCGTCCGGGCGCACCAAGAAAAAGCACTAAATCTGGAGCAAGGGGTGCGACCCCTGCGAGGGGAACGTCCCCTGCGAGAGGAACGTCTCCCAAAGGGGAATAGACAATGACTTGCGGCGTTTTAGGGAGAACGGGAATGGCGGGGATTTCTTCCATTCGGACATAGCCAATGCCAGTCATGAATTCAAGGGTTTGAGCCAGTTCTACGGCGCGTTCTGATGGAAGAGGGATTGCGTGGGTGTAACTTCCAATCGCACAGTTGAAATGGTCGGAGGGAACGGTGTAAAAAGTTTTACCCTCTGCGGCGATCCGCCAAAAACTGCATCCGCTTGGCTCTGTCCCGACAAACGCAGATACGCCCACAGGCGGGGTCTCCTGAAAAGTAACAGCGATGGGGCGGCGTGTTAGCTTTAAGTCTTTTGTTAATTGCTGTTCAAGGTTGCGATAATCCGTTTGATAAGATGTCATGAGGGTCTCCTTATTTTCTATGGGTTAAAAGCACGAGATGAACAATAACACCAATGGGTTCTCATTTTCAATTAACACATTCATCTCTTGGGCAGAAATATTAAGAGTCGCATATATAGAATATACATCTGATTGTCATTCCCGAACGTTTCTGTCGGGAATGACAGAAAGGCTAGGGGAAAGGAATCTTTATTCCTGCGACCACGCTTTGTGTAAACAGTGCCGAAAACTCTTGATCGGCATTGCCTATCGGCAGCACGGCCAGCGCATAGATAATGAGATGCGTATTCAATGTTGTTTCTCCATAGGCCGAAAACTGATTCCCACTATCGGTAATATTATGCGTGTAGGTTACGCGCCAATAATTCAATTCGTTCATTAGATTTGTCTGCCATACCAGATGTATATAGTCGCGCCCAAGCAGACGCGGCGACATACTAGAAAGCCTCGCCGTATCGCCGTGGCCTTCGTGTAAATATTCGGTGGCAAGCGAACTGCCTCTTTCAAATGTATAGGCCGCTCCGATCAACAGGGTCGTTTCGCGATCTGTCTGCACAGAAGAGGAAACTTCACCATACAGCATCAGCGCGTCACTCAAAATAATTTGTCCATTTGCACCATAGAAGGCTGGCATATCCTGCGCTTTGACGCTGACGATACCTGATGCCCAGTCATCGCCATAGAGATCGAATTTTAGAAGCCAACTATCATGCCAGATATCCGATTGGATCGTGTCATGACCGGAATGGATAATGTGTGCGAGCGTTGTACTGCTCTTATTGTCTGGCGTCCAAGTGAGTTTAACCGTATCAATGCCAATCAATTCGCGTAAGGGATTGTTCCGACCGTTATCAAAATAGAACGGACTAGACGGGGAGCGGAATTGCCCCGCACCCCAATTGAATACCTCTCGCCCTGCGGCAACATTCCAGCCCTCGGTAATCTTTTGTCGCACTTGCCATTGACTCAAATACCCTTCGCCATCTTGTGAAGTAATGCCTCGTGCAGAGATTCGTGTCTTGTCGTTCTCGGCTTTAAAATTGAGTCGCAGTTCAGCGATGTCGCTGCGATGGGGTAATCGCAAAACTTGATTGTTGGGATTCAGCAGACTGTCTGTACGCAATCTAGTGTTGTTTGTATATCCGTAGAGCGCACCGTCCCATGAGGTGCGAAAGTTTTCCTCCCCTGCGAAAGCCGTTGTTGTGAATGCACACAACAGCAGAACGATGAGTCTCATTGCAATTGACCGAGATCAAATTCTGATGCGGAGATTTTCTTCACGGTCACTGTGCCAAATTTCATTGTGGTCTCGGCATCAATCAAGGCATCACGAATGGTCATCTTGCTCATGAAAGGGATCCGTTTTCCTTCATATTCAATGATGTTGTCATATTCAAACCGTGCGGTTTTTAACTGCTTTCCACTGACCGAATAGAACTCGGCTAAAATGCCAACCCCACGTTTAATCGCCACCCAATAACGGATTTTGTCATAAGTCGTACGCTTGTGCTTGGCAATCAGATCAAGGCGATAACACAACTCTCCATCAATTGCTTCTGTGCCATTCATCTGTGCATCGTAATCGCCTGCATAATTTGTTGCCGCAATATCGCCATTAGAAGCCTCCCCACTCATCCGTTGACGCGGCGATATCGGAATCGGTTTGGAAAGTCCGGGGCGCGTTAACCACATATTGCGCTCAATCTGGAGCATTTTAGAGCCTTTGAATCGTATGGGTTCTTGCGTTTCAGCCACGCTAGAATCGTCCACCGCCTTGACGACTATTCGTTGCGGTTCTCTTGTACGGTCGCCCTCTCGTGACAACAGACTGATTTCCCACACGATACCCGGAAGTCCCCCGCCGCGCGCCCGATCAGAGTTTTCCAAGATGCGCTGTGGATCGGGTAACCCCTCCGATAAAGTAATATTCAGTGGCGTTAGTATGAATAGTATGACGAGTATTATTTTCTTATACATGTCCAAGTGCATCAATGATATCTTTCTTTGCCGCAGATCTTGCGGGTATGTAGGCGGCCAGTGTTCCCACGATACTCATAAACAGAAAGGTAAATAGGGTACGCTCAATATCCATGTCAATGAGTAGAGGAACGGCACCCGCACTGTCTGGTGGCACATAAGAGATCTTTGCCACGTTGATACCCCAACGTACAATAAGCGTAACGAATAATCCAATCGTACACCCGATCATTGTGAGCAGCATTGATTCTAATGTGAATAGGCGTACCACACCCGATTGTTTTAATCCAATGGCGCGCAACGTGCCAATCTCGCGAGTACGTTCAATCACCGTCATACTCATAGAGTTTGCTACACTCAGTACCACTACAGTCAAGACGATAGAGAAGATGAAGGCGAAGATCATATCAAACATCCCATGTACTTGCGTATAGAAAACCGATAAATCCTGCCATGTCTGTATTTCGACATCGAAACCGGCTGTAGTCAACTTCGTCATAAGGCGATCTCGCATCATTTCGGTTTGATTCATCTGATCCAGTAGAATGGTCATGCGGTCGGCGCGGCCTTCGGCATCAAGCAGTGTTTGTGCCAGCGATAGCGAGACGAACGCGAACTTATCATTGCTGTTTGCATTGCCGGTATTGAAAGCGCGACCGAGTGTGACGTCTAATACATTGGCTTGTCCGGTGAGCGTATTGACCAGCATCTGTGCCTGCCCGTGGATTGAAAGGCCCAATAGATCGGCCAATCCTTCGCTAAAATTTACGACATCAGAATGCGTTGGATCAAGGCGCGCCTCCATGTTTGCATACAGGCCGCTCTTTCGTTCTTCATCGGTCAATGCCCCTTCGAGCAAATGGTCTACGGCTTCAGGTTTTATTCCTTCGGCAATAAAGATGGTGCTGATACGCCCATTACTGACCAGACCCGAAAATGCGAGACGCGGGGATATCATCTTGATATGGGTCTCATCTTTCAGCAACTTGGTGAGGGCCTCAATTTCAGTTGCAGTAAGCAAATAGCGTTCAGGATCAACCTTGCCTTCTTTATTCATGCCGCGTTTGTTGAGTGTCAGATGCCCGAGCAATCCAGCGTGAATGGATTGGCGTGCCAGTCCGTCATACACGTTATGTATGTAGCCAGCAAACAGCGAGATGGCAGCGAAACCAAATGCAATGGCAAGCAATGTCACGAGTGTACGGCGGCGGTTGCGCATCAGTCCGCGCAATGCAAGTTTGAATAGGTTTTTCATACGGTTATTTCATCGCTCACGATGTTGCCGTCACGCAACAATATTTTTCGATCTACATGATCAAGCAGACGTTGGTCATGTGTTGTAAAGACGAAGGTGACATGATGTGTGCGATTCATCTCGCGCATTAATTCTACAATGATGCGGCTGTTATCGGAATCTAAATTTGCTGTCGGTTCATCGGCGATGACAAGGGTGGGGTTGACCACTAATGCGCGAGCAATCGCAACCCGTTGACGTTGTCCGCCAGAAAGCTTGTCGGGCAGGGAATCTTTGAATCGCTCCAAGCCAACATCTATCAATGTGACAGCCGCGCGATTGCGTGCATCATATTCAGCAATACCCTGTATTTGCAATGGCAGCATCACGTTCTCTAGGGCGGAGAGTACGGGTACAAGGTTGAAGCTTTGAAACACAAAACCAATTCTTTTGCTGCGAAACTCGGTGAGTGCGTCGTCATTGAGCGTATTCGTATCTTGTGAATCAAAATGGACTGCGCCTTCGGTAGGCCGATCAATGAGGCCAATAATATTCATCAAAGTAGATTTGCCACTACCAGACGGCCCCCACACGGCAAGAAACTCGCCTGCATGGATATCCAATGAAATATTATTTAATGCGTTAATCGTGGTTTCACCCAAAAGAAAGTTGCGACGGACATGACGCAGTTTCAGGATGGGCAATGGATTGATCTGATGAGTCATTTTTCATAAAATACAATGAACCAAATGATTGAGTCAAATAATATACGAATCTGTCCCGACATAGAAGTTAAGGCAGAAATATAGTTGTTGCATTTTAAACGGCTATTCTGATAGGGTCATGCGGCCTTCACGGAGGAATTTTCTAAAATAAATTCGGGGGGATTATCCAGCGTTTCATTGGCAATCTTAGCGTTGCATTGTAATTTGGAGTTGCATTGTAATATGGATGAACAGATTCGCACCATTATTCGTCAGCACGGTGCATTAGCTGTGAACACAAAACCCTTAAACGAAAATGACAATCTCTATCTTATGGGGATGACCTCCATGGCCAGCGTCGCCGTTATGCTGGCATTAGAGGGCCACTTTGACATAGAGTTCCCCGACCACATGCTCAAACGGCAGGTCTTTGAAAGCATTGCAGCCATTCGAACCGCTATCACGGAGTTAACCAATGCCTCTTGATCTTTCTCTCTTAAACAAAGCACGCCAAATTGGTGCCGATGTCGCAGGGCCTTCTGCCGATTCTGTTGATTTAGATGCCCGCTTTCCTAAAGAAACCTTTGACGCTCTGAAAAACGAAAAACTTCTTTCTGCCCTAATCCCCACAAAGCTTGGAGGTTTTGGGTGTACGATTGAAACCTTATCCGCCTGTTGTCAGGCTTTATCGCAACACTGTGCTTCCTCTGGCATGATCTTCGCCATGCACCAAATTCAGGTGGCTTGTATCCTACGGCACGGAGAAACCCCGTTTTTAAAAAGTTATCTCACAGCACTGGTTTCAGAACAGCGATTGATTGGTTCAGTGACATCGGAAGTGGGGACCTCTGGCAACTTGCGTGCGAGCATTGCCGCAGTCGTGCGACAGGGAGGCGTTGTCTCGCTCAAAAAAGACGCCACCACGGTTTCTTATGGTGCGGAATCAGATGATCTTTTGGTAACAGTGCGACGTAACCCCACTGCAGAAGCAGGAGACCAAGTGCTGATTTTGTTACAGCGCAGTAAATACCTTTTGGAGAAAACAGGCATCTGGGATACATTAGGTATGCGTGGCACCGTAAGTTCTCCATTTCGACTTTCGGCAGAATTTCAAGAAGAACAAATTCTATCCTCTCCATTTGGAGAGATTGCCGTTCAGACCATGGTCCCGTTTGCGCATCTGCTTTGGTCTTCCTGCTGGTTGGGGATTGCCACAGGCGCCATTTCCCGTGCAGGGGCTTATGTTCGTGCGGCGGCGCGAAAACAGCCCGGAATTACACCCCCAAGCGCCATTGTCCTTGCGGAAGCGTCTCAAAGGCTTCAAACCATGCAAGCCGATCTGCGTTACGCCATGAACGAATATGAAACAATTCTGGCCTCTGGAAATACCGACTTATTGTCTGGTTTTGGGTTTTCCATTTTAATCAATAATCTAAAAGTAACGATCTCTCAAACCGCAGTGCAGGTTGTGGATCAAGCCATGTTGATTTGCGGCATTGAAGGATATAAGAATAACTCGCAATATAGCGTAGGAAGATATCTACGAGATGCCCATTCGGCATTGTTAATGATTAACAACCATCGTATTTTAGCCACCAATGCCTCAATGCTTCTGATTCATAAAAAAGATGCGTCCTAACGATAGGAGTGAACGTATGAACACGGAAAATGCCAGAAGAGAATTTTTAGATCAGTTGATCGCGCATCGGCTTCTGATTCCATCGGGGATAAAGGGCCTCTATGGACGGGGGCCTATCTTTGAAAATGTCATCGAGAGATTTACGCAGATTCTTACTGAATCTGCCGCAGGAGATTCCGCAGAGATTGTTTTCTTCCCGCCTTTGGTCAATCGCCGACACTATGAACAAGCCGGTTTTTTGAAGTCGTTTCCCCATCTGGCAGGATCGGTCTTTTCCTTTGAAGGGACACAGAAAGATTACTCGGCGTTTGTAGCCTGTTTGGATGAAGGCCGCGATTGGAGCGGATTTCAGAAGCAAACCGAGGTCATGTTCACCTCTGCGGCCTGTTACCCGATCTATCCTATGGCCACGGGCACTTTGCCAAAAGGAGGAAGAATCTTTGATATTTGGTCCTACTGCTTCCGTCATGAGCCTTCTGATGATCCGGCGCGGATGCAGGTCTTCCGAATGCGCGAGTTTGTGCATCTTGGCACTGCAGAAACAGCAATGGCCTTCCGTAAGATGTGGATGGAGCGCGGAAATAAAATCTTGAAAGAACTGGAAATTCCCCTCTCTACCGAGGTTGCGTCAGACCCGTTTTTTGGCCGAGGCGGAAAGATGATGGCAATCAATCAGGAAGAACAGCAGTTGAAATTTGAAATCCGAACACCGATTACCTCGGTAGAAGACCCGACCGCCGTGATGTCGTTTAACTATCATCAAGACCATTTTGGCACGCTCTTTAGCATCAAGGATCATTCAGGAGAGACGGCCCATACCGCCTGTTTTGGTGCCGGACTCGAACGTGTCGCTCTGGCATTGTTTAAAACCCATGGGATGTCGCCTGATACTTGGCCACAGACTGTGCGATCAAGATTATGGCCGAAATTATGGCCATAGTCTCACTCTGGTCAATTGATAAGACGCTCTATACGCCCCATTGGCTCCATGGGAAAGATAGGATATGGCCAGAAACAAACTGCTACGTTGATCTTTGGATTGAAGTCCTCTCTGCTATTTCGGCCGATCCTCTGCCTTGTATGGCCTTTACGCTGGGGATTGATTTTGAGGGAGATCAGTGGACATTTTTTAAACCTTGTCTTGGCGATCTACACGCCCTCTATGGCATTGAGGTGCAGGAACTCACGATCTTTCGACCCCTGCCTCAACAGATTGAAGAACAAATTAAGCGGGGGCGGCTGGTTTTGGTTGAAGTAGATGCCTTTTTTCTTCCGGATGTAGCAGGTGTTAGTTATAAAATTGAACACGCAAAAACAACCATTGCTGTTCAGGAAATTGATACCAGCACGCAAGGAAAACACCTTGGCTATTTTCACAATGCGGGTTATTACACCCTCGATGGAGACGATTTTGACGGACTATTTTCTGCCGCAAGCGCCGCCCTTCCGCCTTATGTGGAGTTTGTTAAATTCGATGGCTTTCAAAATCATTCTGCCTCCGCCACCCGCAGTGGCCGTGCCACTTTAGATCGCTCCGTCACACTTTTAAAATCGTATCTTGAACGCAGACCCAACACGAACCCATTTTTATCATATAAGGAACGCTTTGGAGAGGATATGGAAGGTCTCTCGCGCGAGGGTTTAGATTCCTTTCACCGCTATGCCTTTGCCACGTTACGACAGGTGGGCGCCGCGTGCGAGATATCTGCCGACTATTTGGACTGGATATCGCAACAGGGCGGAGCCAACACGGGGGATACGACCCCTGCGAGGGGTACGACCCCTGCGAACGGTGCCGCAAGCGACTTGCGGGCGGTCTCAACTTCCGCTAAAGCACTTCAGTTTAAAATCGCACGGGCGGTGAATCTTAAAAAACAGCCGGACGCATCGCTCATTCAAACGATGGCATCTTCATGGGAGTCGGCCATGCAAAAATTAAAACAACAATATACTGGCTGCTAAAAAGAGTATGGCAAAAGTCAGATATATTGAAGGTCAACTTCTCTTCCCCTTGACGGAGGGTTGGGAAGTCATGAGCCTCCCCTCCGGAGAAACGGAAACCCTTGAAGGAATTGCTCGTTCAACTGTTTCTGTAAATAAGGAGTGGCTTTCTGCAAAGGTTCCGGGAACGGTAGCTTCCACACGACAGGCCGCAAAGAAGTGGGATATTTACACGCCTTATCATTTTGATGCGAAAGAGCATTGGTATAAAACGCGATTCTCACTCCCACCATCATCTCGTCCCCGTTTTCTGGTGATGGAGGGGCTAGCGACCCTCGCAGAAGTCTGGCTCAACGGCAACCTGATTTTACAAACGCATAATATGTTTGTTGAACATCGTTGCGATGTGAGTGCCCTTCTGCAAATGGACAACGAAATTCATATCCGCTTCAAATCTCTGACCATGGCCCTCAAGGAAAAACGGCCTCGGCCTCGCTGGAATACACAACTCATTGCGGATCGAAATTTACGTTACTTTCGGACTACCTTGTTAGGCAGAATGCCAGGGTGGGCGCCTTATGCCGCACCCGTAGGGCCTTGGCGACCTATTTTTATTGAGGAGTGCGCAAATTTCTTAGTCCATCAGGCGGATATCAAGACCCGTGTTGAAGGTAGCAATGGCGTCGTAACAGCGGATATCCATATTCAGCCCCTAGAACAAGAGATCAATAATGCCTCGCTGGTTATTGAAGGAATGTCGTTTCCACTAACGTGTCGTTTAGAAGGAAACCGTGTGCTTCTTTCGGGCGAGGCAGTTATTCCCGACGTCGCGCT
>CAYJXH010000042.1:0-5383 GCA_964373975.1 uncultured Nitrospirota bacterium
TCTCTCCCACTGAAAGCGGGTTAACCAATCGGCTTCCCAAGAGCAAAATGTCGGATCTATTCTGGTATGACAGTCGCATGCGCACCGCGCATTTTTTGACAAGTCTTTAAAGTATGCGTTATTCTTACACGATGCAAGTTGAAATAGGAAAACAGAAATTTGGGGAGGGGCGATTCTTTATTATCGCGGGGCCTTGTGTTATTGAAAGTGAGACGCTGGCTTTAAAAACAGCAGAGGCCATTTCTAAAATTGTATCCCAACATCCATTCTCCTTTATTTTTAAGTCCTCCTATGATAAAGCAAACAGAACCGCCATTGATTCTTATCGCGGCATGGGAATGGAAGAGGGCCTTCGCATTTTAGACAAGGTTAAAAAGGAGTTGGGTGTTCCGGTTGTTTCTGACATTCACTCATCGGCTGAAGTGTCTTCTGCCGCAGAGGTTTTAGACCTCATGCAAATTCCTGCTTTTTTGTGTCGTCAAACCGATTTACTCGTTGCGGCAGGTTCAAGCGGGGTTGCGGTCAATGTTAAGAAAGGGCAATTTCTGGCCCCTTGGGATATGGCGCAGGTTGTTAAAAAACTAGAGTCTACTGGAAATAAAAAGATTTTCTTGACCGAACGGGGCACGACATTTGGCTATAATAATCTGGTCAGCGATATGCGTTCTCTTGTGATTATGCGGCAATGGGGCTACCCTGTTGTGTTTGACGGAACACATTCCGTTCAGCTTCCGGGAGGAGGCGTGGGCGGAACGGTCTCGTCTGGACAGCGGCAATTTGTTGCCCCGTTATGTCGTGCGGCCGTTGCCACAGGATGTGACGGCCTTTTCTTAGAGGTGCATCCCGATCCTGATCATGCCCCGTCTGATGGGCCAAACATGATTAACCTAGAAGGCCTAGACCGCTTATTAAACGAAGTTTCAGCCATTCTTTCGGCCATGGAGCATGTATGATTTTAGAAGAAGGCGTCCGCGTTTTAAGAATAGAGGCAGAGGCACTCTTAAGACTTTCAAACGCTTTAGATCAGCGTTTTGTAGATGCCGTTCTTCTTTGTTATGCCTGTCGCGGCCGTGTGGTGGTTATTGGCATGGGAAAGTCTGGCATCATTGGAAAGAAAATTGCGGCGACCCTTGCTTCTACGGGAACACCTGCCTTTTTCATTCATCCGGCGGAGGCATTGCATGGCGATCTGGGAATGGTTTTAAAAGACGACATGGTGTTACTGCTTTCTTATAGCGGCGAAACAGGGGAGGTCCTCAATTTAATTCCCTCGCTCAAGCGGCAGAATTTAAAGATTATTGGTATCACGGGAGATACGAAATCAACACTCGCGAAAATGAGTGACATTGTTTTAGATATTTCTGTTTCAGAAGAGGCATGCCCGTTAGGTCTTGCGCCTACGACGAGCACCACGGCTTCTTTGGCCATTGGCGATGCCTTGGCCATTGCGCTTTTATCAAAACGGGGCTTTAAAAAAGAAGATTTTGCCTTTTTTCATCCGGGAGGAACATTGGGAAGAAATCTTCTGCTGAAAGTTACAGATGTTATGCACAAGGGGAATGCGATTCCCAAGGTCTTTGAAGAGACACCCATGCGTGAAGTGATCTTAGAGATGACTGCCAAGAAAATGGGAATGACAACCGTGCTTTCCCATGATGAAAAATTATCCGGCATTATCACAGACGGGGATTTGCGGCGTCTTATTTTGGGGTCGAGCGGCCCCGGGCAACAAAGCCTGCCTGTTGGGTCGTCTAAAAACCAGTCGGATATCTTTGCATTGCAGGCAAAGGAAGTTATGAGTCCTCATCCCAAAACAATGCGGAAGGACGCATTGGTTGCGGAAGCGATCAGCCTCATGGAGGGTTCTTCTATTTCTACTTTGGTCATGACGAACCCTATGGGTTTTGTTGAGGGGGTTGTGCATCTGCATGATATACTCAAAACAAAAATGATCTAATGAACCCAAACCTCGTCGAAAAGGCTAAAAAAATTCGCTATCTTTTATTAGATGTAGACGGCGTTTTAACAAACGGCACTCTTTTTTTAAGTGAGAGCGGGGAAGAGACTTTAGGATTTTCTATCTACGATGGGATGGGAATCGCCCTCTTTAAAAAAGCCGGGTTTCATGTTGGTTTTGTTTCAGGGCGTGCCTCCATGGCGGTTGCCAGAAGGGCTTGTACATTAGGCGTAGAAGATTGTTATCTTGGCATTTCCGATAAGGCAAAAATCTATGCTGAAATTCTAATTAAGCATGGACTCAAAGACTGCGAGGTTGCCTATATGGGAGATGATCTGATTGACCTTCCCGTACTGCGGCGCGTTGGTTTTTCAGTCTCTGTGCCCAATGCCGTTGATGTCGTCAAAAAAGAAGTGGACTGGGTGACAGAGAGAAAAGGCGGGGAGGGGGCGGTTCGAGAGTTGATTGACGCGATTGTAATGTGTAAAAACATCGGGGACGCCGTATGACGTTTCGAAAACGCTTTTCTCGTCTATCGCTGGCCCTGCTCATCAAGATTATTGCTTGGGTGGCGCGCCTCTTTCCATGGCGTATGGCTGTTTTCCTTGGCGGTCGGCTGGGTATTTTTCTTTATCATATTTTAAGGCGTCATCGTATTGCCTCTTTTAATAATCTTACCATTGCTTTTGGGAATGAAAAAGACCCGATCGCGTCTACACGAATTATTAAAAATAGTTTTATTAATTTAGGAAAGTCACTCATTGAGATATTAGCGCTTCCCAATTTAAAACCGCATGAACGAGACGCGCTGGTTTCGTGGGAGGGGGAGGAATATCTAAAAGACACAGGGGGGAAAGGGGTGATCCTCATTACGGGGCATATCGGCAACTGGGAACTCATGGGCGCGGCGCTTGCCCATCGCGGATACCCCATTCATGCCATTGCGACCCCTTTGTATAATTCCAGAATTGACCAAATTATTATTCAATTGCGTTCTTTGTTTGGGGTGAAGACCATCAGCCGGGGAACCCCTTCTTCGTCTCGAAAAATTTTAGAAGTGTTGCGAAAAAAAGAGATTCTTGCATTGCTGATAGATCAAGACACGCGCGTGGATGGCGTTTTTGTTCCTTTTTTCAATAAAAAAGCCTATACGCCTGCTGGCGCGGCGCAATTGGCCGTAAGATCCAATGCCGTTACCGTGATGGCCTTTATCACCCGTCTTCCTAATAACCGCCATAAGCTTACGATTGAAAAACCCCTAACCCTTTTTCGGACAGAAGATAAGAAGCGTAATATTGAAAACAATACCGCGCTCTTTACATCCCACATTGAACAAAAAATCCGCATGAATCCTGATCAATGGGTCTGGATGCACGCACGCTGGAAAACGGAGGCACCCCTACGCCATGAATCTGCCTAACTTTATAACCTTAACTCGGATAGCGATGGTTCCTTTTTTTGTTGTTTTCTTTTACATCTCTTTTTTTAGAACACCGGAAGGCTCAATCGTATTAGCGGTTCTCTTTTTAGCGGCGTCTTTAACCGATTTATTGGACGGATACCTTGCGCGAAGACGGTCTCAAGTCACCCCATTTGGAAAGTTTTTAGACCCGATTGCCGATAAAATTCTTATTCTTTCCGTGCTGATTCTTCTCGTTTCCGAGGGCCGTGTTCCCGCATGGATTGCCGTTATTATTATCAGCAGGGAGTTTATTGTAACAGGACTTCGCATGGTGGCCTCTTTAGAAGGCATTGTGATTTCTGCAGAATCTTTGGGGAAATATAAGGTGTTTTTCCAGAGTGCGGCCATTGTGTTTCTTCTCCTCGTTATTGAACCGGCCCTTTATTTTTATGAGATTGGCTTTTCGCTCTTAATTCTTTCGATGATATTCTCCCTGTTGTCTGCGTGTCAGTATTTTTTAAAGTTTGGTCAGAAGTTTCAGTTACTGAAAGCAAAATGATTATTTTAATCGTCTTAATTATTATCGCCTACACCATTGGGTCTATTCCGTTTGGCCTTTTGATCTCCAAATCAATGTCGGGTATAGACCCAAGAGAGGCTGGCAGTGGAAATATCGGTGCGACAAACGTATTGCGTGTGGCGGGAAAAAAGCAGGCGGTTCTCACATTAGCAGGGGATATTTTAAAAGGGGTTTTTCCGGTTTGGTTGGCAAAGTATTTTGAAATTGAACAACAAGGTATCCTTTTGGTTGGATTTTCTGCTATATTGGGGCACGTTTTTCCAGTATTACTAAAATTTAAAGGTGGAAAAGGGGTTGCCGTGAGTCTAGGCGTTTTTTTAGGGATCGCCCCTAAAATTGCATTGGTGGCACTTATTATATGGATTGCCGGTGTCACACTGGGAAAATATTCTTCTATAGGGGCTTTGACTGCATTTGCCGCGCTTCCGCTTATCGCCATTTGGTTTAAATCAGATACAGGATTTCTTTTATTTTCTTTTGCGGTAACCGCCGTCGTTTATTTTCGGCATAAGGAGAATATCATTCGTCTTATGCGCGGAGAAGAGAAATTCTCTTGAAAAAAATAACGCTTACCCTGCTATTTGTATTTTGTCTTTTTGGACATCTTTTTGCCGCAGAAAAGACCCCCTTGCCTTCTCTTTCAAAAGAAGTCTGTAAGACCTGCGCGACAATTCCGGGGCGTACGGCCCTAAGAGAGGCGCTCCTACAGGATAAGCTCTCACAGCTAAAAATAGACTGGAAAATTGAGGATTCATCTCTGGTGGTGAGTGCGCTATTGCTTTCCGCAGAAGAGGATTTAAGGAGGGGGAATCTACAATCTTCCATCAGCAAGGCTCATAAAGCAATTGCATTTTCTTCCGAGTCGCCGCTTCCCCATTTTTTCTTGGCGCATGTTTACCGGCTAACCAATACAGAATCCATTTTAAACGTATTAGGGGAATATGCCAGCGGGATACGTCTGTCTATCAGCAATTTTTGGATTTTCACCTTATCGCTTGGGACGATTGGACTTGTTTTGATGCTGGCCTTTCACCTTTGTTTGCTAACCTTTCTTCTTTACACCTTTGTTTATTATGTTCCGCTTTGGGTTCATTATGCGAAAGAGCGGCTTCCTGCTCACATTCATCACCATGTTATTTTATCTATTATTATTGTTTTTTTATTAGCATTTTTCTTTCTACTGCCGCCTTTTTGGTCTCTTTTTATTTCATTGTTTTTCTTTTGGGTTTTTTATCGGCCGCGAGAAAAAATGGTGGCGGTTGTTTTTTTAATCGGCATCGTCTTTTTCTCGTTTTTATTGAAGCCGCTTTTAATTATCCTTACAGCAAAGCAGTCTTATCTTTTGGACCAGATGGCGGCCAATGAACAGGGGGATTTCCTTGGGTCTGCTCCACAATTTAATTCCCCAGAAAGCGAAGCGTGCGACCCCTGCGAGGCGTGCGAC
>CAYJXH010000042.1:5483-10032 GCA_964373975.1 uncultured Nitrospirota bacterium
GCGTGCGACCCCTGCGAGGCGTGCGACGCCTGCGAGGGGTGCGACGCCTGCGACTGGAAGGTCTCTTTTATTAAGGCTTCTTACGCAACGCAGGAAAAGCATTTAGGGGAGGCAGAAGCGTTTTATAAACAGTCCCTTTTGCAAAATCAGGATGAAAAACGACTCTTGAACAATTTGGGAAATATCGCATTCTATCGTGAGAATTTCAACGAGGCGTTAGGCTATTACCAAAAAGCCATTGATAAAGACCCAAACTATGTTGTGGCGCACTATAATATGGGGCAAGTTAATAATGAACTGCTTGCCTTCGAAAAAGGGACGGCTAAATACATTGAAGCAAAAAAGATCAATCAGGCATTAGCGGAGTCTTACGCGGAATCGGCGGCAAAATACCCCAATCATCCTGTCATTGAAGAGCGGTTTACACCATTGGATCTTTGGAGACAGCTCTTTTTGTTGTACTGGGATAGGCCAGAAAACATCAATGCTTCCTCCCTTTCAGGGAGAGGGGATGGGCCAGAGACTATAAGACAGTTTTGGGTTGGAAGGCTTACCTTTATTCCGTTCTTAATTTTGACTATTCTAATGGGCGGGGGTCTTTTTTTTGCTTGTCTCAAACTTAAAAAATATGTCTCTTGCGAATTTTGTCCCACTTGTCATAGGGCAATGTGCATAGAATGTCAAGAGTCGTTTACGAATTACAATCTTTGTGGCGACTGTAGCACCCTAATGATTACGGGGAACGCTCCAAAGCAAGTTGGGGTTCTTATAAGAATAATGCCTTTTTTTGTTGTTCCAGGGGGTTTTCATCTGGTGATGCAAAAACCAATTTTCGCCCTCTCTCTTATGGTTCCATTTTATTTCTGTGTCCTGCTCATGGCGGTAGGAGACGTTTTTTTAACCTCTGCGTATTGGCATCTTTCCATGGCAAGCTCGCCTTTATTGCCGATAACCATTGTTTTTTTATACGGGGTTTATTTATTGGATATTTATTTAAAAAGGGGACGTTAGTATGTCGCTAGAGGGGTCGGTAGGGGAATTTGGGCTTGTTGATATTTTTCAACTGATTGCCATGCAGAAAAAGGGAGGTGTTCTTACGATATCTTGTAAAAGCAAGGGAAATGTGTCCGTTTTATTTTCAGAGGGGACATTTATTCGGGCTGTTTCAGGGGACGAGAACGAGCGGTTTGCAGACGCAATGGTTACTGCGGAAAAGATTACCATTGCGCAATTAAAGATGGCCTTGCGGAGCGCGGCCAAAGGGGCTTCTATTTCAGAGACCTTGGTAAAACTTGATTTCATTTCCGCTGACGTGGCAAAAAACTGGAATCAAGCCCTGACACAGGATATCCTTTTTGATCTGCTCTCATGGAAAGAGGGTAGTTACAAATTTAGTCAAGAGGCGGTTTATAAGAGAGAGTATGAAGAGGCGATCAGTGTTGAGAAAATTCTTATGGAAGGAATGCGTCAGGCAGACGAATGGCCAGCCCTTTTAAGAAAGATTCCTTCTCGTGATGCTGTCTATGAGAGGGTCAACACAGAAAATGCGGATCCTATTCTGCCGGAAGATGATCCTCCTACCACGGGTCTAATACGCTACATCAATGGTGTTAGGACGGTGAATGAGATTATAGGCTATGCGGGTATTGGTGCGTTTCCAGTCTATAAGGAGCTTTCAATACTTCTTTCCGATGGAAAAATAAAGCCTTGTGATCCAAAAGCAAAAATCGAAAAAAAGCGAGTCTCTGCCGATATTTCATTGGATAGAATAAAAGAGTTTCTGTTTGGCTATGTTGTCATAAACTTACTTTTGGCCTCTTTTGTAATGCTTCTGTCGTTCCTATTGTTGCGACCTATGTTTTTTGGAGAAAAACCTTTCTTGCAAAAAATGCGGGGGAGTGTTCAAGAATTTAAAGCATTATCAATAGCAAGCAATAAAGATATTATTGAATTCTCCTTAAATCTCTATTACTTAAAACAAAATAGATATCCAGACACCCTAGATCAATTAAAAAAAGAAGGATTTTTAGATCAAAAAATACAATTAGATCGTTGGGGCTATAGCCACGATAGCTCAAACTTTAGACTGCAAGTTATAGACGAAATTGCACAATAAACCCAGATTACGCATTAGGAATTATAGCCTGATTTTCCTGCATTCTCTCATCCTTCGACAGGCTCAGGATGAACGGAGTGTTTAAACAAAACCGTTCATGGTGAGCAGGTCGAACCATACACACAGAACGCAGTAGAAATTATAACCAGATTTTCTTACATTTTTCTAATGCGTAATCTGGGATAAATAAACTTGAAATAAACTTTACATAATGTTACTTATCAGACAAATTGTATTTTATAAGAAATCTATTTCACAGGCTATATTGGTGCTGGCAAAGCGGGTTTATGAGGCTTCCGAGACATTTAAACTGCATTTCCGTGCTGTTGGATTGAACCAAAAGATAGATGCGGATATTGCTCTATTAGGACAAACGATGTTTAAACTGCGTGGGGATGAAGTCTCTTTTCTGGATAGAGACCGATCCCTATCTATCTTGGCCGATAAAATACGGGCAGACCGAAAGATACTTTACGGCATTAGCAATAATAAAAATAATTATTTATTAAATAGTTGCATTTATATCTCTAATCTATTTAATAAGGTTTTTTAGTTCTTTCTTGTTCTATTTCCGCAAGCAATTCCTCTTCGGTAATGATATTTTTTTTGAGCAATAGCGTAATAAGACTTTTTTGTACAACACCGTCTATCTTCTGTGATTTATTATAATGCTCTATATCTTCGGGAGATTTTACTCTTTCGATGTCGGGTTTTGTCTTTGAAGCAAACCGCGCCACAAAAATCATTGCCAGAATGCCAAAAACAATTATAAATAAAAATCCCATTTATGTCTATCTTATCCGTATATTGAGGTGGTACAATGCCACTCGGATTTAACGATACGACCGTTGCGAGTTGAACAACCTCTTTGTGTTTGATTCATCAAACCCCTGCCGTAAAAAATCCATTATCACACATAAATTAACGAAAGGATAGCTGTTTTGACAAATTTTGAATCATTTAACTTAGATCCCCGTCTGTTGGTTGGGATCAACAAAGAGGGGTATTCAACCCCCACCCCTATTCAGTTGGCGGCGATTCCCATCGCGCTAACAGGTTCTGACTTAATCGGCATTGCCCAAACAGGTACAGGGAAGACGGCCGCATTTGTTCTGCCAATACTGCAAAAATTATTGGAAAGTAAAGCACCTTCAGGAACAACACGCGCGCTTATTATTACCCCGACGCGCGAACTTGCGGAACAAATCCATCAAACCATTTTAGCCTTGGGCGTGGGAACAAAAATTAAAAGCGCGACGGTCTACGGCGGTGTCTCTCCCCTTCCACAGATTCGGGCATTGCGTGCAGGCGTTGAGATTCTTGTTGCGTGTCCCGGCAGACTTTTAGATCATGTCCGGCAGAAACACGCAAAACTTTCTGGCGTGGAGTTTCTCGTGCTTGATGAAGCCGATAGAATGCTGGATATGGGTTTTCTTCCTCCTGTACAAGATATTTTAAAACAGGTTTCTGCAAAGCGGCAGACGTTACTTTTTTCTGCTACTTTTGCCCCAGAGATTGCCCGTCTCGCCGATCAAACAATGAAAGACCCTCAACGCATCGAGGTGGGGCTAAGCCGTCCGGCACCAACGGTTACCCATGCCATTTTCCCCGTTCCGGCCCATTTGAAGACCTCTTTACTCATGACATTGCTCTCTCAAACCAATACGGAGTCCGTGCTGATTTTTACGCGCACCAAACATCGGGCCGAGCGTCTGGCACCACAGCTTGAACAAGCGGGTCACAAGGTCACGACATTGCACAGCAATCGAAGTCAGAGTCAGCGTCAACAGGCTATTAAAGGTTTTAAAGAAGGCCGCTATCTCGTCATGGTTGCCACAGATGTCGCCGCGCGCGGCATAGATGTTTCAAGTATTTCGCATGTGATTAATTACGATATCCCCAATTCAGTAGATGCCTACATTCACCGTGTTGGGCGTACCGGCAGGGCTGAAAAAACAGGGGATGCGTTTACACTGGTCGCGCCTGAAGATGCGGGCATGGTTCGAACGATTGAACGGATGATGGGGAAGCCAATTCCCCGTCAGATTCTATCTAGCTTTGACTACACACTGGCCGCAACCCCTGCGCAAGCGGCGGAACAACGCCAGCAGGAGTCGGAACGGAATAGGACTTCACGGCCTCGCAGTGCTTCTTCCTCTCAATCAAGATTTGGGAGAGCAGGCGGCGGACGTTCATCGGGTGCAGGTCGTTCTGGAAGCGGCGCACCCTCATCTGGTGGTGGGTCTTATCGGTCGGAGAGGCCATTCCCATCGCAAGGGACATCCCCTTATCGAGGAGGACAACGCGCATCAGTGGCACGCCCTCCTCTGGATGGCAATAGATCATCCTACAAACCAGCAGAGGCCTCTGCAGGACCTAAGACGGGGTTCCGACCTAATACATTGTCTCGTCCTAAGGGGTCGCACCCCTCGC
>CAYJXH010000043.1:0-4393 GCA_964373975.1 uncultured Nitrospirota bacterium
TTTAAGACCGTGTCTTTAAGCGTGTTTGAACTGGTTTGAAGCGCATCATTAGGGTTAGGAATGGAAATCAAGGGAGAAGACAAAGAAATTCTTGATGCTTATGAGCGGGGCGATTTTAAGTCCGTTTCAAATCTTAAAAAAGAAATGGTGCGGTATCGTGAATATGCAAAACCTACTTTGCGCAAGAATATAGAGAATCAATATCAGGCTATCGGAAGAGGCTATTTAATTTTAAACTTTTTTCTAGCTTCTTCCAGCGTTATAAAGTGACCTTTTTCGATTTCTTTTTTGCCAGCCAAAAACGCTTGAAGGGTATCCTCATCCATTTCCAAAGTACCTATAAGATCATTCTTAATGAATTGAGAAATCTTATCCTTCATGGTGGCATGTTCTTTCAGGATGGGACTCCAAGTATTTTCCAGCTTGTTTCGAAATTTTCACACTTCGGATCACCAACCCATGATATAGCAATATGGTTATATAGTCAAATCACCCCATGAGTGCATTGCAAAATGATCTGCCCAGTGCTATGATTCTTGAAGGAAAATTTATGAAGAAGGCTAAATCTGAAGCGAACGACTGGCTTCGTTCCGAATATAAACGTAGCGACTTGGGCACCATCGTGCGAGGAAAATACGCACGCCGCATGGCATTGAAATCAAACCGAGAACTAGCCAAGGCAAGTACACGCCCAACCACGCGTTCAATCCGGACGCGCCAAACAGTCGCGCACCAGTAGGTGACAATATGTCTTGCTGGAATTACAGGGTCATTAGAAAGAGCCATCCTGGCACAGATGCGGTGTCATATCAGATTCATGAGGTCTACTACAAAGAAGATGGAAGCATCAATGGCTGGACGGAAGATCCAGTAGAACCGCATGGAGAAACCGTTGAAGAATTACGAGAGGATATAGGCCATTTCCGCCACGCTTTCCGGCGTCCAGTTCTTGAAGAAAAAGAGGTGGATCAGAAGGAAGTACTTGTAGAGGATACCTCCGATTACCCAATCAACGAAGGGCATTATTTTGAGTTTATGGATAGAGCATCAGTAGCCGTAGATTACATTTACCAATTTTTAGGCAGTCACCCTCTTATTAGAAAAGAGAAAAGTCTGCGAAAACGATACGAAAAAGCTGAGGCCGCCCTTGCAGAACTTTATCAAGAGGCCGGTAGATTGGAGTTTGACAAAAAAAGCAGACTAACCGATGCAAACCCATCCCCACCTCACCGCCCCTTGAAGGGGAGGGATAAAGAAATTGTCCGTCCGTAAATACGTTACACATATTTTCATCCCCCGTGTTCAGCAAAAAATATAGAGAATTGGAAAGATAATGCTCTTTGTGGCATAATCCTTTCACCTCAAAAAGAAGATTTATCAGATATGGAAAATGGAATATAAATGCATCGTCATATTATTATTGAAAATGTAACGCCAAGCGTAGACTTTGGGGCCTATCCTGCAAAACGGGTTGTGGGTGATCTTTGCAATATCGGCGCGCATATATACCGCGACGGCGATCCCATTCTTCAGGCCGTCGTAAAATGGCGTCATAAGAACGAACGGACATTCCACGAAACACCGCTCACAGAGATTGAAAACGACGAGTGGCACGGCACGGTGCAGTTTTTACAGTCTGGCCGCTACGAGTTTAAAATCGCGGCATGGACAAACGAATTTGCAACATGGCAGGAATGTCTTAGGCGCAAAGTAAAAAACAATCCTCCCCACGAGGGCTGCGACCCCCGCGAGAGGTGCGACCTCTGCGGAGATATCCGTTCTGATTTACTGGAAGGGGCTGTCATTGCCACAGCACTTTTGCCAAGCCAAAAGTCTTTGCGGGGGCATTCTGCGCCACGCGGTGCAGAGTCAAAAGAAGCACTGTGGATTATGGAAATGATTGCAGGGATGCAATCCCCAGGCGATAACATCGTAACGGTAATAGAACGCGTCCTTTCCCCGACAACAACGCGTTTTTTCTCTCTCATACACCCAAGCAAAGATGTCGCCACTTCCGCAACGTATACAATTGTCGTTGAGCCTAAACTTTCACAATTTAGCGCGTGGTACGAGATGTTCCCTCGTTCCGCAGGCAAAGATGAAACACGGGGCGCGACGTTTAAAGAAGCGGAAGATCGGCTGGGAGATATACGCAACATGGGATTTGATGTCTTGTATCTCCCGCCCATTCATCCTATTGGAATAACAAACCGCAAGGGGCGAAATAACGCCCTTGTGGCAGGCCCAAACGCTCCGGGCAGTCCATGGCAAGTGGGCAGTGCAGAAGGCGGACACACCTCGATAGAACCCTCGCTTGGAACCTTCGCGGCGTTTGACCACTTCCTGATTATGGCAAAGGCACAGGGGCTGGCGGTTGCATTGGATTTTGCGATTCAATGCTCGCCCGATCACCCTTGGGTCAAGGCGCATCCAGAATGGTTTTCGCATCGTCCAGACGGCACGATTAAATATGCCGAGAATCCTCCCAAAAAGTATCAGGATATCTATCCGATTAACTTTGATACAAACGACGAGGAGGGCCTATGGGAGGCACTTTACGAGGTGGTTCTCTTTTGGATTGGCCGAGGGATTTTGATCTTCCGTGTGGATAACCCGCACACAAAACCGATTCGGTTTTGGCAGTTTATCATTGGAAAAATAAAACAGGAATATCCTGATGTTATTTTTCTGGCCGAAGCATTTACACGGCCAAAGCGGATGAAGATGCTTGCAAAAGTTGGGTTCTCACAGTCTTATACCTATTTCACTTGGAGAAATACGAAACAAGAGTTAATCGCGTATCTAACAGAACTGACCGCGTCGGGCATGGAAGAATATTTTCGGCCAAACTTTTTTACGAACACGCCAGACATTCTGCCTCCAATTCTTCAACAGGGAGGCAGTCCCGCCTTTAAGATGCGTCTTTTGCTCGCGGCAACACTCTCCCCAGCCTATGGTATTTATAGCGGCTACGAGCTGTGTGAAAACGAAGGTATCCCTGGCACGGAGGACTATCTTGATTCCGAGAAATATCGGATAAAGGTTCGGGACTGGAATCGTCATCCGAATATCAAGGCATTTATCACCTGCGTGAATAAGGCGCGACAGGAAAACCCTGCACTGCATCTGCTGACAAACCTAACGTTCCTTGAAACCGATAACGACCAGATACTGGCGTACATGAAGAGAACAACGGATTCACACAACGTCATTATCGTTGTCGTTAATCTTGATCCTTATAAGGCACAGTCTGGCAATGTGTGCCTTCCCTATAAAGACGTGAAGGTGGTTGATCTTCTCACAGACACACGATACAAATGGTCTGAACAAAACGCCGTTTATCTCGACCCCCAAGTGGAACCGGGACATCTCTTCTGCGTAGAGGGGAAAATTGAAGGATGAAAGAATGGTATAAAGACGCGATTTTTTACGAATTGCGTATTCGCTCCTTTTACGATTCCAACGGCGACGGCATCGGCGATCTAAAAGGGCTGACACAAAAACTCGATTACCTGCAAGAGCTGGGCGTCACCACTTTATGGCTCCTTCCGTTTTATCCCTCGCCTAAGAAAGACGATGGCTATGACATTGCAAACTATTGTGATGTTGATCCTGAAATAGGGACACTCCGCGACTTCAAACAGTTTTTAAAAGAAGCACACAAACGCAATCTTCGTGTGGTCACCGAGCTTGTCCTAAACCATACCTCGGATCAGCATCCATGGTTTCAACGCGCCCGACGCGCGAAGAAGGGAAGCCCCGAACGAGACTTTTATGTCTGGAACGATACACCGGAAAAATATCCCGATGTGCGGATTATCTTTAATGATACTGAAAAATCCAATTGGTCTTATGACCCTGTGGCGAAGGCTTATTACTGGCACCGATTTTTCTCCCATCAGCCGGATTTGAATTTTGATAATCCGCAAGTGCAGAAAGCACTCCTGCACGCGCTGGATTTCTGGCTTTCGCTTGGGGTAGACGGACTGCGTCTAGATGCCGTGCCTTATCTTTATGAACGAGACGGAACAAACTGCGAGAACCTTCCAGAGACGTTTTCCTTTCTTGAAAAACTGCGTGCGCATGTAGATAAAAATTTTCCAGATCGTCTGCTTCTCGCGGAGGCCAATCAGTGGCCTGACGAAACGGCCAAATATCTTGCAGAGGGTAACAAATGCCAGATGGCGTTTCACTTCCCGATCATGCCACGGCTTTACATGGCGCTTGCACGGGAAGACCGATTCCCGATTATTGATATTCTCTCGCAAACGCCGCCGTTGCATCCCTCCTGCCAATGGGGTATTTTCCTGCGGAACCATGACGAGCTAACACTTGAGATGGTTACAGAAGAAGAACGCGACGAGATGTGGGACTTCTACGCAAAAGACCCGCG
>CAYJXH010000043.1:4493-9966 GCA_964373975.1 uncultured Nitrospirota bacterium
ATTAACGTGGCAGAAGAACAGCACGATCCATTATCGCTCCTATCGTGGACAAAGCGCATCATTGCATTGCGAAAGCAATATAAGGTTTTTGGGCGCGGTGACTGCACTTTCTTGGAGCCCGAAAATGAAAAAATACTCGCCTTCATCCGGGGCAACGTGCCCGACGGGAACGGATGCGAACGCATCCTTGTTGTAGCAAACCTGTCGCGTTATACACAGCATGTCGCACTAGATTTATCTGCTTTTTCGGGGCTTGTTCCCATTGAGCTTTTTGGTAAAACAAAATTTCCGACCATTACCCAAACCCCGTTTATTCTGACACCGGGGCCTTATGCGGTCACTTGGTTCTCGCTGGAAAAATTGGATAAACCTCTTTCGCCTGCAGATACCCCCATGGTTATTCCCGAAATAAAACGGGATAAGGGAGGACCTGCGCTTGAAGATATGCTTCCTGACTTTCTAAAAAAGAGCCGTTGGTTTTCTGGAAAGGGACGTATCATTGAAGGGGTGCGTATCGCCGAGCGTCTTGCTCCACCAAAATTAAAACAGTGGCACGGCCACTGCGAGAAGACCATACTGCTCATAGTAGAGGTGACTTATGCCGAAGGTCCCTGCGAGCGTTATTTTGTTCCTCTGACGCTCATGCAGGGACAATGGGTTGACGCGTTCCAATCGCCGGAATTTTGCAAATTCCTTTTAAATAAAATTATCCGTTTGTCTGCGGGTGAAAAGCTAACGCCAAAACTTTTGGAGACAGAACAAAGCAACACCTCGGTCATCTTTGGAAATCGTTTTATATTAAAAGTCTATCGAAAATTTGTTGCGGGAAAAAACATCGAACAAGAAATTGGTTTGCACTTAACCCAAATGGGATTTCCAAACACGCCAAAGATGATAGGCACACTTAACATGCCTTGCGGAGAAAAGATTGTTCCGATGGGAATTCTTCATGCGTTTATCCCGGAAACAAAAAATGGATGGGATTTTACTTGCGAGGCTTTAACCCAGGCTTTTGAACGTGCACAAAAGAGTCATTCCCTTGCAATTTCGGGGTTTCTTCCCTCTGCGACACGCCTTGGTAAACGGACAGCCGAGCTTCACCTTGCATTGTCTGGAGATATAAAGAATAAATATTTCTCTCCCGAACCGTATGGCACGCTTTACCAACAATCCCTTTATCAGTCTCTGCGAAATCAAGTAAGACTTACTTTTCGTAAGCTCCGACACGGGCTGACAAGCCTTCCAAGCAATGTTGTTAACTTGGCCACAGAAGTCCTTTTACAGGAGCAAACCGTTCTGAATTTGTTTTCAGAGTTAAGAACGCGGCCATTACGCTCTCATAAAATTCGGATTCACGGCGATTATCATCTTGGACAAGTTTTATACACAGGCACAGACTTTATGATCATTGATTTTGAAGGGGAGCCAGCGCGAACGCTTTCTGACCGAATGAGAAAGCGTTCGGCGCTTTATGATGTTGCAGGAATGTTGCGATCATTCCATTATGCCACCGCTGTAACACTGATTCAACACGGAGATGACAAGAAGAAACTGCTTTCAAAATGGGCCGAGGTTTGGTACCGTGCTATTTCGCAAGCGTTTCTGAATTCTTACATCAACACCGCCGGAAAAACAGCGTTTCTACCAGCTGATCCGCACGAACGCGGGTTTCTTCTTACAATCTCTTTAATAGAGAAGGTACTCTATGAGATTCGTTACGAGCAAAATAACCGCCCCGCATGGCTCCGCATTCCGCTTTCCGGCCTTCTTGATATTCTCAAAGAAGAGGGTTGCCGGCATCATCCACTATAAAAAGACGACCACTTTCATCGTGACGATATTTTTTTTGTAAGAGGCCCTGTGTGAGGCGTTGAGAATATCGTCGGTTGTATTCCATCGGATATCATCAAGCCCCAATGCGGCCGTAAATCTTTCGCCCATTGCGTAGTCCATGAGGAATCCCCATCTCCGCGTCGTATCTTCTCTGATATCGCTTGTATAGGTATCTTTCTGAATATCCGCGTAGATCGTAAGAGAAAGTGCTTCCGTAATGGGGAAGATCGGTTCCACTCGAAATTGATGCGATCGGTAGGCTAACGCCATGTCCACTGGAACGTATTGGTCAAATTCATAGGACAGGGTCGTCTCTGCATATCGGCTTGGGATAGAGGTCGTTATCCCTACCCCATAATTTCTATCGTCCCCGCTACCCTCTGCGAGGATATTTCCTTCAAATTTTTTGAAGTTATGCTTAAGATCAACGCCAACCGTTCGGAATGTCTTTTCAGTCAATTTAAAAAATGATGTGTTCAGTATCTTTTCAGGAAATTCAACAAATAATTCGTCATAGGTAAAAGCAATATCTGTTTTTGTACCCAGACCTTGCGCGACTTCAATAAAATAACTACGATCGTCTAAAGTTCCGTTCTGCCTGTAAAAACTTCCAGAAACGGATGCGAAAAATTCTGTGGAATAATTCCGTGGGCTAAAATGCAATTCAAAGAAAGGCTTGGTAATGAGATCATCCAGAGAATTTGCATTTTGATTCCGAAAGAAAAGGGGTCTAAAATTTTTTCTGAAAGCGTCTCGAAATTGTGTAGAATAGGCAAAGACATTGTTATCGTAGACTAGGGAAACTCCCGCCTTAATCTCAAGAGGTTTATCCTGCGGCGTTTCAGCAGAGACAACGCCGCAGGATAAAAAAGAAAAGAAGATCGCCGCAAAGAAATACCGTTTCAATACGACTTACCTTTAGGTTTCTTGACGCTCGTCATAAGACTACCGACCGAGTGAATCCCGTTCCAGACTTCTTTCTCTGTCACGCCTTCTGGGCTGATCCCTTCTGTCTTGAAGGTGTTCTCTCTGATTTCTTTCAGTTGCGCGTTCCCTCAATTTGTCCCGTTTTTCAGGACTTATCTTTTGGAAAGTATCAAACCGCCTCCTCATCTCCATCTTCCGCTCTGGAGACATTTTTCTCCATCGCTTTTCATTCTCCCTGATCCGTGCCTGCCTCTCGGGGGAAAGGCGTTGGAACTGACGAAACTTTTGCGCCAACAGTTCACGCTCTTCGGCGGGAAGCTCTTTGAATGCTTTCAGCCGTTCTTTTAATTCTGCTTGACGTTCGGGAGAAAGCGCTTTCCACCGTTCCTGTAATTCTTGCAGACGCTCCTTCTGTTCAGGATTAGGCGAGATCTCTTGGGCTTGCACAGCACCTGCAAAAAGAACAGCCGCTACAATCAGTCCCATCCATAAACTTTTTTTGAGGCGGAACGTCGCCTGCGATATATTCATGTTCATTTCTCCTTCTCCTCCTTGTTTCCCAAAGGCAGTGACTGCATCTCTTGATCCATCGAAGGGCTATTCAGAACATCCCATGCCTCCAAAAATTCCAACTGCGAAAGAAGTTCAATGTCTTCTTTAGAAACGGCAGAAGAAACAGATTGCTGATCGAAACCACTATCAGACGCCGCCACTGTCATTACCGTAAACGCTATTGCAAGAAACATTTCCCCCCCTATATTGAAAGAAGCGGGTAGGGGCGAATCGGCCTCTACCCGCTTCCATGTTACCTCTATTACTCTGGAATCACAACCGCCGGAGGTTCTGTGGCTGGCGTCACAGGCACCACGCAAAGCAATTCAAAGATCGCGCTGAAGGTTCCTTTACGACGGGAATCTCCTTCCTTATATCGGCCGGTAATCGTTCCGACTTTCACTCTTTCTCTGTTGAAAATATCCGCAGAGAATACGCCGTCTTTACCCATTCCAATAATGATCCCCTTGAATCTTCCATCATGGGCGATAAACTTGGCAACGATCTTATGTTCACCTGCATCGTTTGCTTTTCCATAAAACCCCTTGATATGGCCGATAGCATCGCCATTCGCCGAAACAACCCGGCCTTTAATGTGACCGAATCGTTCGTTGACTTTAAACCATACCCCATGGATTTCCCCTTTCATGTCTTTGCATCGGTCATCTCGTAGCAGAGAGACGATCTGAAAGGCGTCATGATTTGCATTAACATTCTCATAGAACTGATTGATCTTCTTTAGCTCTGCGAGTGTCCATGTTTTTGAAAAGGGTTCAGGAACAAGCCCCGACGCCAAAAAGGTAATGGTTCTTGGAGAGGGGACAGGGTTAATATCATCGGTAGGGACAACAGCAATCCCATTCGTAGGCAAGAGCAATACGGGAATCTTACCGTTATCACTTGCGCAGTACTGATATTTCACGATGAGGCCGTCGTAATGCGGTTTTGTGTAAGAGTCAAACGCAATGACTTTCCGGTTGGTTCGGGGATGTACCAAATCCGGCGGCACATTTTCCCCGTTTTTCTCAAACAGGATGGTCTTGACCAAGGTAAGGCTTCCTTCACTTGCCGTCAAGGAACCACTCCAGTTCATCCATGCCCGATTAACCGCCTCTCTCTCATCCCTTTTTTCTTCGTCCTGATCTCTGAAAATTTGGCCCCAACGTACCTTTAAAAAATAGGTCTCTAATCTAGCGCAGGCCACATCCGGTGGAGGGTCAGGCAAAACAGGATCAATGGGCACAAGAATAGGATCGCTTGTAGAGATGGGCACTGCCAATTCCGATCCCCCTCCTGCCTTGCTTAGGATTACGCCATCCTCTTCCATTCCGGCGATATCAATATCATCAAACGCAACAGACTCATCGGTTGTTCCTAATGTTTCAAACGGTTTTGAAAGTGCCTCAACTGGGTCTTGACTATCAATATCATTGACACTCTGCCCAAGATTCTGACCACAACCTAGCATGGCGGTTGTAAACAGTAATACCCCTGTGAAAAAATAGATTTGTCGTTTCATTTTCATGTCTCCTTTATTTTAAGGGCAAAACTGCCCTGCGAGGGGTGCGACCCCTGCGAGGTTAGAATAAACGAGGAAAAAAAATTTCCTCCTGTATTCTTAAACACAGAAGACGAGAAGATATTTCATGAAATTTTTAATTCTGCCGGATCCATGACCATGAGGAGATCAAGATCGGAAAGAAGATCAAGATCGGTAAGCAGTGCTTTGTTTTCTAATAGATCAAATGTGGATGCCATCTCTATCGCGTTATTTTTATTTTCATAAGGCGTCCAAACGAAGAAGGAGACCACGACAATAAGCATTGCGGCAAAGGCACTTGCCGGCACAAAGATTTCTGGCCAATCCCATGAAAACCATTTCATGCGGGGACGCACTGACGCCGTTTGCATGGGTTGTGCGGTCTCTTTTATTTTTGACATAAATCTTTTTTTAAAGTCAGGGGTAATATCCGCCTCCTGCCATTTGCCCACAAGCTCCCAAACAGCCTGTTCTTGCTTGGCCTCTCGTATACAATGGTTGCAAGTGGCAGTATGCTCTAAAATCTCTGGCAAAGTGGCTGTTTCTTTCAACTCATGGCAACTCATAATCTCCCCCTTAATTCATTAAACACGGTTGAAGGTTAGATATTTCATACTTTTT
>CAYJXH010000044.1:0-9878 GCA_964373975.1 uncultured Nitrospirota bacterium
TATACCCTCACTTCTTACCAATTGCCCTGATAACGTCAGATCTCTAAATTTTTTACTTCTTGTGCGTTTTGTTCTATGAAGAGGCGTCTTGGCTCTACTTCTTCTCCCATGAGCATCGAAAAGGTCTTATCGGTTTCAATGGTATCTTGAAGCTGTACCCTTTGCAGTGTGCGAACTTCTGGATTCATTGTGGTCTCCCATAGCTGGGTCGGGTTCATCTCCCCAAGACCTTTGTATCGCTGAATTGAAAGACCTTTTTTGCCGCGTTCTAATATATGACTGATAAGCCCTGCCGTCGTTTTATATACAATTTCGCCGTCTGAATCTGAAATCTTATACGGCGGGAATCCTACCCCAATTCGCTGTGGAGAAAGGTTGTATAATTCCCGAAACTCTGGAGAACCCACCAAGGCATCATCGAGATAGAATCGCTTTTCAGAGCCATTCTTCTGCACACGACACACAATTTTAAACGACTCATGCTCTTCGTCCTGTTCAATAGACAACGCAACCGTCCCCTCTTCCAAAGTGGCGCGAACCTTCCGCTCAATCTCGGGCAAAAGGGCTATCAAGGCATTCCGATCTTTCAATACCGCAGAAGTAAAATCGGTATCAGAAACCAAAACGCGCAACAAGTCTGCATCCACTTGCTTTTTTGAAAAATGTTCTAAGAGCGCTTCAAACGCAACGAACTTTTTAAAAAGTGTTCGCACCCGCGTTCCAGAGATTCTCTGATCTTCAAAGTGGATTTGTACTTCATTCTGTGCGGCAGAAAAAAGATATTCCCGCATCGCCGGCTCATCTTTAATATACTGTTCCGCCTTGCCCCGCTTCACCCTAAAAAGCGGCGGCTGGGCAATGTAGATATATCCCTTTTCAACCAGAGGCAACATCTGACGATAGAACAATGTCAGGAGTAAGGTTCGGATATGGGCGCCATCTACATCGGCATCCGTCATAATAATCACACGATGATAACGGGCTTTTGCAATATCAAAATCATCCCCGACGCCACAGCCTAACGCCGTAATCAAAATACGAATCTCTTCAGACGAAATCATTTTGTCAAACCTTGCCCGTTCTACATTGAGGATTTTACCCTTGAGCGGCAAAATCGCCTGAAAACGCCGATCCCTTCCTTGCTTGGCAGAACCTCCGGCGGAATCCCCCTCCACCAGATAAATCTCACAAAGCGCAGGGTCTTTCTCGGAACAGTCGGCCAGTTTTCCCGGAAGAGAGCCGCCATCCATCACATTTTTTCTGCGAATGAGGTCTTTGGCTTTTCGCGCCGCTTCTCGAGCCCGCTGGGCAGTAACCGCCTTCTCTACAATCTTCTTGGCCGTAGACGGATTTTCCTCAAAATATTCCGCAAGCGTTTCATTGACCGCAGACTCAACGATCCCCTTGACCTCCGAATTGCCCAGCTTGGTCTTGGTCTGTCCCTCAAACTGGGGATTGGAAAGCTTAATTGAAATGACGGCGGTTAGGCCTTCTCGAACATCTTCTCCCGATAAGGTCTCTTCTTTTTTTAAAATCCCCCGCGCCTGACCATAACTATTGACCGTTCGCGTGAGTGCCGATTTAAAACCAATAAGATGCGTGCCGCCTTCTTTGGTATTGATGTTGTTCGCAAACGAGAAGAGTGTTTCTGAATAGCTGGCATTATATTGCATGGCCAGTTCCAGAATAACCGTCCCCTTTTCTTTCTCCACAAAAATCGGTTTATGCAGAGGGGTTTTGTTTTCGTTGAGCATCTCCACAAACGAAAATATCCCACCGGCATAGGAAAATTCCTGTTTATGCTCGGTGCGTTCATCCTCTATAAAAATCTTAAGCCCTTTGTTTAAAAACGCCAGCTCCCGCAAGCGTTGGGAGAGGGTATCGTAAGAAAATTCAACCTGCTCAAAGATAGAAGCGTCGGGCAAAAAGGTGATGGTGGTTCCGCGCCGTTTACTCTTTCCTGTCACCTTTAACGGAAAAAGCGGCTTTCCCCGTTCATATTCCTGCTGATAGACCACCCCTTCGCGTTTGATTTCCAACTGCAATTTTGCGGACAGGGCATTCACAACCGAGACGCCCACGCCATGCAAGCCGCCAGATACTTTATAGGTATCATTATTAAACTTGCTTCCCGCATGAAGCACGGTTAAGGCCACCTCTGCCGCCGAAACCTTTTTGTCTGCGTGCATATCGGTTGGAATACCGCGGCCATTATCAATAACCGTGACGGAATTATCAATATGAATGGTGACAAAAATCTCGGTGCAAAACCCGGCCATCGCTTCGTCAACCGAGTTGTCCACGACTTCATAAACAAGGTGATGCAGGCCCTCTGGCCCCGTACCGCCAATATACATGGCAGGACGCTTTCGAACCGCCTCTAACCCTTCAAGGATTTTTATTTTTTCCGCGCCGTATTCTGTTTTGTCTTGTTCCATAAAGGTTTACTCTTTCAGTGGCATTATAATGGATAGAAATTTGCCTGCGTCTTCTCGTACGAGACAGGAAGATGTGGCATCTTTAAACTCAAAAACCACATTCTCCTCCTCCAACACGGAAAGCAGATCCATGAGATACCGCGCGCTAAAAAGGGTCTCAAATGGTTCGCAAGGGGAAGAAGTCTCAACGGCTTCTCGCGCCTCTCCTAGTTCCGGATTATTCGAACGCAAAATAATCTGCCCCGAATCCACACTCATTTTAATGGTGTCTGTTTTCTCTTGAGACAGAATCGAGACCCGTTCCAATGCCCCTGTCAGCGCAAATTTATTAACTGAAATCTTCTTGTCATTATTATTGGGAATGACCTGCTGATAGTTTGGATAATTTCCGTTCATCAATCGGGCGCTTAAAATTGTCGTCTTATATTTGAATGTCAAAAGCCCTTTTCCAAATGTGATTGCGGGCTCCTCTTCAGACTCGCCGCCTTTTGCATCGGATAGAATCCTCTTGATCTCTAAAATCGCCTTTTTAGGCAAGATCACCTGTTCTTCTAATAGCTTTTCTGCCGTCCGCTTAATGACGCCATCGGCTAAGGCCAGCCGATGGCCGTCTGTCGCCACAAAACGGATCTGACTTTTTCCCTCATTTATTTTTTGAATTTGAAGGAGAAGGCCATTTAAAATATAACGCGAATCGTTCTCCCCCACAGCAAAAAGCGTCTTGCGAATCAGCTTCGTAAGTAAGGCAGAATCTACCGTTATTTTCACATCGCCTTCCGACAGGGTTAGCGCTGGAAATTCTTCAGGCGCCAGTCCTGCCATTTTAAAATAACTATTTCCAGACTCAATAGATATCCAGTGATTATCCAGTTGTTCTATATCAATCATCCCCTCTGGGAGCTTACGAACAATCTCGAAAAATTTATTCGCTGGGGCCGTCACCTTGCCGGGGGTAATCACAGAAGCTGGATAATGGTCGCATATACCAATCTCTAAGTCGGTCGCAAAAAGCGATATGTTGGCTTCGGCAGAGGTATTGCCATTTTCCTCATTAGGCAATATCGTTTCCGTTGCTGAAATTAAAACATGCGAGAGAATGGGCATGGTGTTTCTTTTTTCCACAACCCCATGCACTTGTTGCAGTCCGGCAAATAGATCTTTACGTTTTATTCGGATTTTCATATGGATTCCCCGGTAAGTTTTTTCGTTAATGTTTCTAGTGTTCTTTTTAACTGAATGTCCTTATTTTTTTCTTTTTCAATCTGTTTACAAGAATGAATTACGGTAGAATGATCCTTGCCCCCAAACGCCTCACCCGTCTCCGGAAAAGAGGCTTTGGTCAGTTCTCGACAAAGAAACATCGCAATTTGTCTCGGAAAGACGAGATTTTTAGTTCGTCTTTTGGATTTTAAATCGCTCACCTTCATCTGAAATTGTTCGGCAACGGCTTTTTGAACATCTTCAATTGAAATCTCCTTTTTAATTTCTATAATTATATCCTTAAGAACCCGTTTTGAAAACTCCAACGTAATCTTCTCTTGTATTAGCGAGCTGTACGCGCCTAGCCGTATCAGTGCCCCTTCCATTTCTCGCACATTGGATCGTATATTCCCCGCAATAAAAAGCGCCACATCTTTTGGAAGCACTATATTTTCCGCCTCTGCTTTTTTATAAAGAATGGCCACCTTGGTCTCAAGATCAGGGGATTGTATGTCCGCAACCAAACCCATTTTAAAACGAGACCTAAGCCGCTCCTCAACATCTGATATTTCCTGCACGGGCCGATCCGACGAAAATACAACCTGTTTTTTATCTTCGATTAAAGTATTAAACGTGTGATGAAACTCTTCTTGTGTTCTTTCTTTGCCGGCGATAAATTGAATGTCATCAATTAAAAGCATGTCTACATTACGATATCTCTTTTGAAATTCCGCCATTTTTTGATTTCGAATAGACACAATCATATCATTTGTAAACTGTTCACAGGTGATGTAGGTCATTTTTAGATGCGGGTTATGCGTACTAAAATAATCACCAATTGCGGATAAAAGATGGGTCTTTCCGAGACCCACATCGCCATAAATAAAAAGTGGATTATACGCTGTGCCGGGGGATTCAGCCACCCTCCTAGACGCCGCATGGGCAAACTGGTTTCCCGCGCCCACAACAAAGGAGGAAAAATTATAACTAGGATTTAAACCGCCACGTTTCTTTTTAGATTTATCTAAACCGCTTTCCTCTGTAATATTCCCCGGTTTACTATAGGTTGTCTCATCAATAGTAAATAAAATCTTGATTCCAGAAATGCCAATCGCTTTTTCTAATGCACCCACAATGAAGGTATAATACTGGTCGCGAATCATATCTCCTAAAAATTGATTCGGAACAATAATATTAAATTCTTTCTCTGAAATGAATCTTAACTCTGTATGTGTAAATAAACGATCAAAATTATTACGACCCACCTGTTTGTTAATATCGAGTAGTACATTTTTCCAAATAGAATGAAAATCTAACAATTTCATTTATTTACCATAAACTTATAAACACTTGTTTATAAGCTGTTAATAAGTTTATATCTTATTTTATATTAAGGATGATTCTGATAAAAAATATTATTAAAAATTAAATAAATTGTATTACTTTAAAAAGCACCTGTTTAAAACTCCGCACAGTTTAACAGATTAAAATAAAAGAAGTAAATCCTATCACTTATTAAATATTTATAAACACTTATTATTAATTTATTTTATATATTTATCATATAGTTATAACTAATTAAGCCTATTTTGATGCCCTATGACTATTTCTCTTATTTTTATTTTTTGTTATTATTTTTTTGAAAATTATTTTAATAATAGATTTTAGTGAATTTTAGTATATTTTATTTTAAAAAAGATGCAGTGGCTCTCTCAAAAAAAAGAAGACCTTTCCGAATATTATGAAGTCGTTATTATCGGTTCTGGGTATGGCGGTGCGATTGCGGCGTCTAAACTTTCACATGAAGGGTATCAAGTTTGCCTTCTTGAACGAGGGAGAGAAATTGTTCCCGGGGAATATCCCAATAATATTAAAAAATTTTTAAAAGAAATTCAGGTGGATACACGTTCAGGCCATTACGGCCCATCGTATGGACTCTTTGATATTCGTTGTAATAAAGAGTTGAATGTTATTTTGGGGTGCGGCCTTGGCGGGTCGTCTTTAATTGACGCTGGGCTTTGTAATCGCCCTGATCCTATTGTATTTCAAGATTTGGTATGGCCTGAAGCGATTCGAAATGAGGATATGAAACTCTATTATGAAAGAGCGGAAGCGATGTTAAGACCGTCTTTTTATAAAGATGAATATCCTTTTCTTGAAAAATTTAATGTACTAGAACGGTCCATGAATAAAAGGCAAATTCAAGATCAACTCTCTAAAGCGCAAGTTCTTATTAATTTTAATTCCCTTCCAAACAACTTAAATCATGTGGGCGTGAAACAAAACCCATGTATTTATTGTGGGGACTGTTTAACAGGTTGTAATTATAGCGCTAAAAACACGCTACTCATGAATTATCTTCCAGATGCTAAACGCCACGGTGCGCATATTTTTACACATTCAGATGTAAGTCATATTGAACAGGATCAATCAGGGGGGACCCCTTATTGGAAAGTTTTTTTAAAAAAAGAAAAAGGGATCAATAGAAAGAAATCCCCTGCGGTTATCTCCGCTAAAATCGTTATTATTTCTGCTGGATCCTTAGGTAGTACGGAAATTTTATTACGTTCTGCTGAAAAGGGTTTACACCTTTCGCCCACCGTAGGAAAAAGATTTTCAGGTAACGGTAATATGGTGGGACTTGCATTTAATACGAATGTTCCAATAAATGCAGTGGGTTTTGGGTCTCACGCTTATCAAAATAGGGATGCGGTTGGGCCTTGCTCCATTGGGTTTTTTGATATGCGAAAGGGACGTGATTTGCAAAATGGCATCACTTTATCCGAGGCTGTATTTCCCGGAGCGTTTTCTAAATGGTTGCCTGTTTTACTCTCTGATCTTGCGAAAACAATAGAAATAAATAAAAATGCTGGGGTGAGGGACGTTCTGCGGGAAGCAGCGCGTATTATTCAGAGTAAGATACGGGGTTCTTATGTGGGCGCGGTTCATCATACGCAGATTCTACTTGCTATGGCGCACGACAATAGCGGCGGAAAGTTGATCTTAGAAAATAATCGGGTCAAACTTTTCTGGCCCGGCGTTAGTCGGCAACCCGAGTTTTATCGGATCACCGAGATTATGCGGGAGCTGACAGCGCAATGGGGAGGCACCTTTATCCCCAATCCAATATGGGACGAGATATTAGGTCATGGCCATATCTCATGGAATCCTCTTGGCGGCGCCGTCATGTCCGACGACGCCCAACAGGGCGTGGTTAATCATAAAGGCCAGGTCTATTCGTCTGATCGCGGTTTATCGGTTCACGCCGGTCTTTATGTGATGGACGGCTCGGTGATCCCTCGATCATTGGGTGTAGGCCCATTACTCACGATTGCCGCGTTAGCTGAACGCAGTTGCGAACAGTTAATAAAGAGTAAAAAAGTAAATGGCCATTTTTAAACTGCATTCCGAATTTACGCCAAAGGGCGATCAGCCAAAAGCGATTTTATCCCTTGCAGAAGGGGTGCTTTGCGGTCTACGCCACCAAACACTCTTAGGCGTTACTGGCTCTGGAAAAACATTTACATTAGCAAAGGTTATTGAGAAGGTTCAAAAACCAACCTTGGTTATTTCCCACAACAAAACCTTAGCGGCGCAACTCTACCATGAGTTTAAAGGGTTCTTCCCGGAAAATGGCGTGGAATATTTTGTAAGCTATTATGACTATTATCAGCCGGAGGCCTATATTGCCCATACGGACACTTACATTGAAAAAGACGCGCAGATTAACGATGCCATTGACCGAATGCGTCATGCAAGCACAAGTGCTTTGCTGTCGCGACAAGATATTATCATCGTGGCCTCGGTTTCTTGTATCTATGGCTTGGGTTCTCCAGAGGCCTACAGCGGGATGATGCTTTTTCTTGAGGAAAAAATGGCCTTGGATCAGGAGACGGCTTTAAAAAAACTGGTTGAGATTCGATACGAACGCAACGAGTTTGATTTTCATCGCGGGACATTTCGGGTGCGAGGTGATCGCTTGGAGATTTTTCCGGCCGCAGCCGATACGGTTGCTATTCGGGTTGAATTTTTGGGCGATACGGTGGATGCCCTCTATGAGTTTGATGCCCTGACAGGTGAGACCTTGCAAAAAGTGCCGCGCATTGCGATCTATCCCGGCAGCCACCATGTTATTCCGCCGGAACGCATAGAGCAGGCATTAAACAGCATAGAGGCCGAGCTTCATGAACGGATTGCCTATTTTAAAAGCCGCAATATGTTGGTGGAGGCGCAGAGGATTGAGCAACGAACCTATTTTGATCTGGAGATGATTCGAGAGATTGGTTATTGCAAAGGGATTGAAAATTATTCAAGACATCTCACTGGCCGGGCTGTGGGTCAGCCGCCGCCAACCCTTTTGGACTTCTTCCCAAAAGAGGCTCTTTTTATTATTGATGAGTGTCACGCAACCATTCCGCAAATTGGTGGAATGCCAGCAGGGGATCGTTCCAGAAAAGAGCATTTGGTCGAACATGGCTTTCGCCTTCCATCCGCTTATGACAACCGCCCGCTTGCCTTTACCGAGTTTGAACAATTTGTTCCACAGGCGATTTACGTCTCTGCAACGCCGGCCGCTTATGAAATGGAGAAGAGTGTCGGTGCGATTGTCGAGCAGGTGATTCGACCCACGGGGCTTACGGACCCGCAGGTTTTTGTTCGCCCTGCAAAAGGACAGGTGGATGATCTTTTGGGCGAAATCCAAAAACGGATTGCGCGTTCTGAACGGGTTTTAGTGACCACCCTCACAAAACGGATGGCCGAAGATCTAACTGATTACTATCATGAGGCTGGCATCAATGTCCGGTATCTGCATTCTGATATTGAGACCATTGAACGCACGGAAATTCTTCGCGATCTTCGGTTGGGAAAGTTTGATGTTTTGATTGGCATTAATCTTCTTCGCGAAGGCCTGGATCTGCCGGAGGTCTCTCTGGTGGCTATTTTAGATGCGGACAAAGAGGGCTTTTTGCGTTCTCATCGTTCTCTAATTCAGACAGCGGGAAGGGCCGCCCGGCATGTTGAAGGGCAAGTGCTCTTATACGCAGAAACAATCACGCGATCCATGCAACTGATGATAGATGAGTCCAATAGAAGGAGGGTGATTCAAGAGGCCTACAATAAAAAAGAGGGGATTACGCCCGAATCCATTAAGAAGGGGATTCCAGAGGCGTTGCGCCAGATAGCGGAGACAGATTATGCCGGGCCAACGATTGTTGTAACAAGGGAAGAGGAAAATCTTTCCGAAAGGGCATTATCCAAATTGATTCAGACTTTAGAAAAACAGATGAAATCCGCCGCCAAAAAAATGGAGTTTGAAGACGCCGCCAAAATTCGAGATAAAATCAAGAGCCTTCAAGAGATCGCGTTGGGGAGGTAAGGGTATCGTGTGGCATTGAAGTTCGATCCAGCGAGGTCATTGACGCGTCCCCAGTCTGGGCGTACCGCTTTATAGTGTAAAAGACAGTCGAGTTTAAGGATCAATTAGCTGGTAATTGCGCAAAATGAGATAAGGCGGTACACTTAATGTGGAAAGAGTGTCGCTTGTCAGTAAGCATTTTTGTAGAAGGATCAATCTTTTATCAGCAACAAAGGAGATTTGCGCCATTGCATCAAAACGCAAAGGAGGGGAAAGATGAAAACAAGAACAAGATGGATAATCAGACTGCTTTTAGGGGTTCTTTGGCTGGGGCTCGACTTGGGTGTGCCAGTGGTCTACGCGCATGGAGGCAATCGAGGGCTGGTCCATTCCTGTGTTAATCCGAGCAAGCTAACACGTATTGTTGCTCCAAACGTTGCTTGCAATGAAAATGAGACAGCAGTTGACTGGAATATCACTGGGCCGCAAGGGCCCGCAGGTGAAACCGGACAGCAAGGGCATGCGGGCGAAAAGGGTGAGCAAGGCCCTGTGGGGCTAACGGGAGAAATCGGTCCGCAAGGATACTATGGTCTAACCGGGGCTAGGGGAGTAGCGGGTCCCGCAGGTGACAAGGGTGACACAGGCGAAAAGGGTGACCAAGGTACTGTGGGTCTAACAGGCGCAACCGGTCTAACAGGCCCCATCGGTCCAGCAGGGCCTGCAGGTGTCGCAGAGGGTGATGATGGAGGTATCGGCCTAATCGGCCCTGAAGGGCCTGAATGGCCAGCAGGACCAACAGGTCCATCAGGTGCCAAGGGTGACCAAGGGCCTGTGGGTCTAACAGGCGCGATCGGTTCTCAAGGCCCTCAAGGTCTAACCGGAGC